>CAZDZU010000317.1:0-2628 GCA_964509995.1 uncultured Eubacteriales bacterium
CCTCTGGTACTGGAGAACCAGATAGTTGGTGCTCAGGCCGACCTTGAATTTTTCCTGCTCGGCTTCCAGTTTTTTCTGGGCCAGCTCCCGGGCCGCCCGGTAAGCCAGCGCTCTCTGGTAATTTGTCTCTACCGCCCGCACCGCCGTGCTGATTTCCAGGTCGAGCTGCTGTTCCTGGTTCTTGATTCTCAGTCTGGCCTGTTTCAGGTCCAGGCTGGCCTGGGCAAAATAGGACCTGGAAAGAAGGTTGGAAACGGGAAAATTCAGGGTCAGGCCAACTGACCAGTTCTTATATTTGAAGTCCAGGGCATCCCTCAGGGCATCCGATTTTTTGCCGGGTATTTTCCCGATTATAATTCCGGTATATGGATTGTTATCCTGATAGAGAATCTGGTCACCCGATATACCGGGACTCCAGTAAGAAGCCTGCAGCCTCAAATCGGGAAGAAGCTGATTCTCGGCATAATCCAGGTTGAATTCTCTGGCCCTGAGGTCAACTCTGAGGGCCTGCAGGTCAGGTCTTTTCATGATGGCCGTATTCAGGGCTTCTTCGTAGCTCACCTCTTGCTTTTCAATCGAGGGAGAATCTGTCGGCACAAGAACAACGTTCTTGGCATCGGCTCTTTCAGCCGGAAGGTTGATGATGAACCTCAGCTGGTCCTCGGCATTCCGGACCATGGCTTCAGCTTCCAGGATATCTGCCTGACGGGTGCTGACCTCGCTCTCGGCCGTCAGGAGCTCAATGGGCGGAAGGGTACCGGCCTCGATTTCTATTTTGTTTTTTTCAAGCAGCTCCTGGGCCAGCTTCAGCGATTGCTGCCTGACTTTTAAGTTTTCCCGGGCATAGACCAGATTCCAGTAGGCGGCCTCAACGTTATAGATGGTATTTTCCAGCACTCTCTGGAAATTTTCCTCGGACACCTCCCGGCTGTAATTGGCAACCACGATTTCCCGCCGGCCGATTCTGTAGCCAAAGTCCTTGAGTAGAGGAAGGTTAAAATTCAGCCTGAGAGTGGAACCGAAACGGGGGTTGATCGTCTGGAAACGGCGGTTGGTATCAGAAACATAATTATATAGGCTGGCCGAAAACGAGCCGCCAAGGGGTATATTCTGGGTTATCTGGAAGGTGTAATCATTCTGCTGGGTCTTGACTTCATCCGAAGCGTCAAGGAAGGAATATGAAGCTGACCTCGTACTCTGGGCATTATAATTCAGGCTCAGCGTCGGCATGAATTTCTCCGCGGCCAGGGAGACGCTCCTGCCGGCAATTTCCGGGGTGATCATCTCAGCCTTCAGGTTGAGATTATTCTTGAGAGCTTTTAAGATGCAGTCCTCAAGCGACAGCTCGAGCCTGGGGGCCATCTGTTCCTCCATGGCTCCGGTCAACAAAGGGCGGTCTTCGTATCTGCTTTCCGGTCCCAGGGCTTTGCCCGACTGTCCGAATAAGAAAAGACAAACGATAAATATTAAAAGGTATATTAAGGTCGTTTTCCGGCCGCTCATGGTTTATCTCCTGACTTTTTTATCTGCTTTATTTTCAATATGTTACTTAATTTAATAAAATACACCCTTACATATTATCGCTAATTTCGACGAAGCCGCCCCGCTTTTCTTCCACTGGATTGAATCTAATTAAGACCGGCGGCGGGCCCGGCCAATCAATTAAAGCAATCGCCGGTCAGGATGGCGAATCTACCAGAATTATCTGCTCTGTTTTCCTCTTTTCCAGCTCGTCTCAATTATACCAGAAAATACAGTTTATCCTGAAGCCTTCAATTTTCGGGCGGCCAGAACCAGAGGCCTGTGCCTGTGGGTCTTCCCGGCCTCGGGCTGTCGCCAGATGGTGCAGAGATGACCGAGCATCCGGTCGGTTGAAAACCGCAGAGAATAGTCTATCAGGGCCAGAGCCGCTTTTTCGTTCTTGAAACTGGCTGGCAGCACCCTAAAACCTTTTTCGATGAAGAGATGAACCGAGGGGTAAACGCCGCCCGGCATTATCTCATAATGCCAGTCGCAGATTACAATTTCCCTGGGAATCAGGTCGATCGCTGGATGGGTCCCGTTAAGGGAAGCTTCCCATTCGCCATAGCCGGTGGCTTTCCCGTCCAGCAAGCGGTCGCCCCACATGAACATTTCTTTTCCCCTCTTCAGCACTATATGGTCATAGGCGCTCTTAACAGCCAGGGCAAAAAGCTCAGCCGGGTTTTTCCCCCGGCAGCGCGGACAATCCGGGTCGGCAATGATGAACACCTCATCCATTCCCACATGCAGCCCGTCGGCTTCAAAGACTTCCAGAAGCTCGTCGTAAAGGGCATTGATGATTTCCGGAAGATCCGGATGAAGCGGACACCAGCTCCGGCAATAGATGCCCTGGTTGCCGGGATATTTGCCCGGTGTTTCATCAAACTGCGGATAAACCGTCAGCAGGCTGAATGTTTTTTTCTCCCAGCTCTGATGTCCGAAAGACTGGAATTCAGGCACCAGCCTGATCCGGTTTTGCCGGCAGAGCCGGACCAGCCGCTTGACCTGGGCGGCGGTAACCGGGTCTGGTCCACGGAGCTCGGGATGAGATTGATATTCATAATTGTAATCAACCTCGACAAAAAGCAGATTAACTCCTCTGCCTGC
>CAZDZU010000318.1:0-2617 GCA_964509995.1 uncultured Eubacteriales bacterium
CTGATGTCCCAGCCCCACCAGGCACTTCTGGGCTCAATCTTCCTTTTCCTGGGCTTCCCGCTCTACCTGACCATGCGCCGTCTGGCTCGCCCCGCAAACGATACCGGGCAAGAAGACAAAGATTCAGAATAATTTGTGGCGCCGGCTTCCCGGACGGGACCGGTATCTCTGCTGAAAGAGGCTCCGGATTTCTGTTCCTGAGCCCGTCAAATTCTTATTCCAGCCACGGCGATCATTAAGGATAAAGATATTTTCTTAGTCCCTGCGGCCTCGCAGAAGCTTCTGGCCATCTGGCACAGTGGAAAGGATCAAATCTCGCGGGTAAGGCTCATCTGCGACCTGGTCCCTCTTGGCAATCTTAAATCCCACCGGGCTTCTATCCCGGCACTCTATACCCGTTCTTTGTTTTCGGCACCGGGCAGTTCCTCCGGATTGAGACTCCAGATCGGGTCCAGGATTAATGGCGGCCGGTAGTATTCCATAAAGTGCAGGATTTCTTCCGGGTCCTCACTCATGGTGAACATTTTCAGATGTTCGGGCAGCAGGAAGCCCTGGTTAACCGCTTCGGTCATAAATTCCAGCAGGGGTTTAAAATACCCGGCCACATTCAGAAAGGCGCAGGGATGGCCATGATAGCCGAGCTGAGCCCAGGTCAGAACTTCAAAAATCTCTTCCAGCGTTCCCCAGCCTCCGGGCAGGGCAATGAAGCCGTCGGCCATCCTGACCACAGTGGCCTTGCGTTCATGCATATCATTGACCACTATCATTTCTGACAGTCCGGAAAAACCCAGGTTGCGTTCGAGAAGATTTCTCGGAATGACTCCTACCACCCGGCCCCCGGCCGTCATCATTTCTTCGGCCACTTCTTTCATCAGACCGATTCCACCGCCGCCGAAAATCAGGGTCAGCTTCCGCCGGGCCAGGGCCCGGGCCAGTTCCCTGGCCTTCCGGGCATAAATTTCGTCCCTTCCGGTTTGCGAACCGCAAAACACAGCAATATTTTTCAGTCCCATTTTTATCCTTCTTGAAGCTAAAGACTGCTTCTATTTTTTCTCAATTCTGCTTATTTTTCCAGCCAGGCTGGTTTTCAAACTTAAGAAATTAACAAGAAAATTAAAACTACCTTCCTTCTCCTTTGCTCAGCAGGCAGATTAAATCACACTCTTTCGAAAAACCAATTTCCGGCCTTTTACATACAATCTCCGGTCATGGTTCAACTTTCTCCGACGAAAGTCATACCTGGCTTCAGCCCGGGACGGGCCCCCTATCTCAGGCCTCTACAGGTTAAATGAAAAAGTCAGACCAAAATAGGGCTCTTTATACTTCTGTCCGACAAATTCCCTGGTCCTCAGCACAAAATAAATTATCAACCCCGCCTGCGGCGATTGATAAGCCAGACCGGTCGATAGCTGGCCATATAGAGGATGGATATCAACCCCGTGACTCTCCTGAAAGGTGTTGCCCTGTAAAAGCAGATTTCTGGCCACCGCCCGGCCTTCCAGTCTGACAAAAGCATAGACTGAAGTCCGGTTAGCCCGCCCTGCAAAAAAGTTATTGAAGAACGGGGCAGCGACAAAAGTATCCATCTGCGGTTCAAGGTTGAAGCCGAGTTTCAGGTCGGCTACAGCCGCCGAAGCTAACATCAGGTTCCCGACCTGGGCTCCGATTCCAGCCTTAACCACAGGCTGC
Organism: uncultured Eubacteriales bacterium; assembly: GCA_964509995.1. Lineage (GTDB taxonomy): Bacteria > Acidobacteriota > Aminicenantia > Aminicenantales > Saccharicenantaceae > Saccharicenans. The sequence continues at coordinate 1,690 of CAZDZU010000318.1, forward strand.
AAACCGTGGAAGGAAATTCTGGGCGGTACCAGAGTCCAGAGCCGGTTGCACCACAGCTCCAGCACGGGTTCATTCTTGAGCTGGTTTTCCCAGCCCTCAGGATAGGTCCAGCCGTAGGTCTTATGAAGCCAGCGCTGTACGGCCCCGGCCAGCGATAGGGGGCCAACAACCCCGACCGCCACCCCGGCCGAATCCTGGTAAACGGGACTCAACCTGACCAGACCCAGGCTGACATAAAGAAGACCGGCATAGGGGCGGTCATCCGGTATTAATTCTTTTGCCGTCAGGTTGTCAGGGGTGAACATGCCCTGGACCAGAGACAGGCTGGCCCTTCTCTTATTATTCCAGGAGTCTGATTCTTCCCTGGCTCTCTCTTTCGAACCCAGCAATTTTCGGTTCAATCTGGCCAGCCATCTCAAGAAGGACGACCGGGAATCGGGCCTGAGCTCTGGGGTAACCCACATTAATTGAACCCCATTGGTATAACCTTCATCCTGTTTCAGCATGACGTCATTTTCCAGAGAGAACACCAGGCTACCACGGTCCCGGACTGGAGGCCTGAACTGAGCCATTAACTCAGGGCTTACGCTAAAGATTAATATGAATAGAAAAATCGCTCCTGCTCTTCCTGGAGAAACCTTAAATTTCGCTTTTATAACCGGCCGCATGATAAACTCACCGCCCCGGAATCACTTTCTGTCCCTTTTTGTCCGGAGGTTCTGAAAATCAGGCCAGACCGGTTGTCGGCCTTTTTCCAGAGTCAGAGAATTGCCTGACCGCGAAGTTGTCCTCCCTGGCTCATCAGAATCATCGCCATTATTAAATAAGTTCATAATTTCTTTATCCCGTTACTCCTGATAACTCTTTGTGAGGCCCGTACCAGGAACTCAATTAAGGCCTGGTTCGTTTCCAATCTCCAGCCCTGACC
>CAZDZU010000319.1:0-2613 GCA_964509995.1 uncultured Eubacteriales bacterium
TTAACTTCCCTGAAAATCGGTTGCTGCCGGACCCGGACAGAAAGTCCCAGCGGTCGGGGTGAAAAATCGGGCTTTTCAGCCTCGGCCAGGAGCTTCTGGCGGTTAAGTCCGGCAGCCGCAAATATTTTTTCGGCTGTCAGACCGGTCACCCAGCCCTGGAAATAAAGATTTCTTTTCTTTTCTGGCAGCAAAAACGATTCCTTGGCCCAGGAATTCCGGACCACACTCCAGCCATAGGTCGCGCCCTTATCATTATGAATGATCAAGACGCCGGCCGCTCCCAGTTCGCTGGCTTTTTCAAACTTATAAATCCAGCGGCCGTAATAATTCATATCTTCTCCGTCAAATATGCCACCGGGATAATTTCCGGGCTCGTTGATTTCAACCAGAAGAACCTTGCCCTTCACATCAAAGCCTTTGAGGTCATCCCACTGACGCTCTGGAGCCTGAATCAGATAGCCACCATAGACCAGCTCGGCCGTGACTTCGGGCGGGCAATCCTGACGCTCGGACTTGACCACAAAATCCTCAAGCAGCACCGGTCTGAGGATCTCAACCGGCTGACGACTTCGAACGGGAATTACCTCCAGGCTGGCTTTGAGGTCAGGATGGACTCCGACCAGGGTGAAAACCTGGCGGAAGCTTTCGCCGGCGAAAGGTTGCAGGCCAAACTGTTTGAAGAAATCCTCCTGGTAAGCGGCGGCCAGTTCTATGCCCCGGCTGCCCAGCCCCCGGCCCTCGTAAATATCATCCGAAAGGATCCGGATATGAGCCAGCAACTCCTGAGCCGTAATTTCGGCTAGCGATCTCTCCCTCCGGCAGCTGCCCAGGGATAGCGCCAGGGCGACCGCCAGCAGCAAGAATATCATTGCTTTTACCGGTCGTTGGTTCTTACCGGATTGAGTCATTATTTCCTCCCGCGCCAGTTCCTGAAAATAAAAAGGCTCCAGCTCCGCAGCTTGGGGCTTGAGGAGCCAGAGCCTAATTTACTAAATTTTATGACCGGAAATCCAGCTAATTATTCCGACTCCAGTCAACTGATATATGAAAACCCATTCATATGTTTATTTGATCAGGGAAAAAGCTACGGTCAGGCCGGCCATGACAATGGACACCATGCTCATCAGTTTGATCAGAATGTTGAGGCTGGGTCCGGAGGTGTCCTTAAAAGGATCGCCCACGGTGTCCCCGACAACCGCGGCTTTATGAGCGACCGAACCTTTGCCGCCCAGGTTACCTTCTTCGATGAACTTTTTGGCATTGTCCCAGGCCCCGCCGGCATTGGCCATAAATACAGCCAGCACAAAGCCGGCCGTGGTGGCTCCTATCAGAAGACCCATCACTCCGCCGACCCCCAGCAGCAACCCGGTAGCTACCGGCACGATAATGGCCGCCAGCGATGGTATCATCATCGCTTTCTGGGCTCCCCTGGTAGAGATGGCGACACAGCGGGCATAATCGGGTTCAGCCGTGCCCTCCCAGACTCCCGGAATTTCCTTGAACTGGCGACGGACTTCGTCCACCATCTTCCCGGCAGCTTTGCCCACAGCCTGCATGGTCAGACCGCAGAAGACGAAAGCCATCATGGCCCCGATGAACATGCCCACCAGGACGATCGGGTTCATCAGAGTAACGCGGAAATAATCCATGAAATCCAGAAAACCGGCTTTGGCCGTCTCGATGACTCTCCCGTCCACCATCTGAATGGTACTCTGGCCGACGCGCAGCAGCCCGACCTTGAGCTCTTCCACATATGAAGCCAGCAGAGCCAGGGCAGTCAGGGCGGCTGAACCGATGGCAAAACCCTTGCCGGTGGCGGCGGTGGTATTCCCCAGGGCATCCAGGGCGTCGGTGCGCTTCCTGACTTCGGGCTCCAGATTGGACATCTGAGCATTACCGCCGGCGTTGTCGGCGATCGGCCCATAGGCATCAGTGGCCAGGGTGATCCCCAGTGTGGACAGCATGCCCACGGCGGCAATGCCTATTCCGTACAGACCCTGCCCGACATTGGTCAGGTTAAAATTTGAGGCAAAAAAGTAGGCCAGAATGGTTCCAATGGCCACGGCCAGAACGGGGATGGAGGTTGACAGCATGCCGGTGCCGATTCCCGAGATGATGACCGTGGCCGCTCCGGTGGTGGCACTTTGAGCTATTTTCTTTGTTGGCCTGAAAGAATGAGAGGTAAAGTACTCGGTCGACTTGCCAATGGCTATCCCGGCCAGCAACCCGGAGACCAGAGCCAGCCAGGTTCCCAGCGGGAGTTTCAGAAGCCTGATGATGAAATAGGAAAAGATGATGATGAAAATTGAGCTGGCATTGATCCCCCGGCCGAGGGCATTAATCAGATCTTTCTGGGTGGCACCTTCCCTTGTCTTCACGAAGAAAATACCCAGGATAGAAAGTATCGTTCCCACCGCAGCTATGGCCATGGGGGCAACCACCGCGTTCAGCTGCAGGAGACCCTGTCCGGCAAAGGCCGATGCTCCCAGGGCCGCGGTGGCCAGGATCGAGCCGGCATAGGATTCATACAGGTCAGCGCCCATTCCGGCCACATCGCCTACGTTGTCGCCCACGTTATCGGCGATAACCGCCGGATTACGGGGATCATCTTCG
>CAZDZU010000320.1:0-2117 GCA_964509995.1 uncultured Eubacteriales bacterium
AGCCGGGAGTAAAATCCATCCAAGCTGAGCTGCCAGGTGGTGAGCCCAATTTGTTTTCCGTAATCAAATCCTGAGGTCAGGCTGTAGGAGCTTTCTTCTTTTAGATTGGGCGAATTAACAATAAGCAGGCCCTCACCGCCAACCTGAGTAATGTGGAGGTCTTCGTCAAAAACTTGTGGAGCACGGAAACCAGTGGAGAAGGTTGTTCTCCAGGTGATGTTTCCAGTCATATTGGCCAGTAAACTAAGCCGGGGAGTGATAATTAGATGATTCAAGGCTCAATGCTTATTTACCCTTATTCCACTCAGCAGGCTGAATTTCTTGCTTATCTTAAAATCGTCCTGAAGATAAACCCCGCTTTCGACATAAGTTTGATCGATGACCCGATCGTAACCCAAAGCCTGATCGTTCATATGATCACGTTTGAGTTGTAAACCAAGTGAGAAAACGTGACTTCCTGTCTGCCAGCCAAGCTGCCCGCTGGCGATGAGCAGGGGATTTTTGGTGGCCCCATAAGCATTGGGATCTCCGTGGCTGCCATAGTAAGTATTACGCTTGGCGTTTAAATAAGAAAACGATAGGTTATAAAATAAGTTAGGGCTGAGCGCCTGATTCCATTCTCCGGTAATCCCCAATTGATCAGATTTAGCCCATTCGCACAAGTCAGACTGAAATGGCTCCAGATTGAATTTGTTTCCGCCACGTCTCTCTTCAAATATCCGAAAAATTCCCAGCTTAATTTTGCCTCTTAAACCTTGAAAATCTTGATAGAGGTTAAGTCCAAAAGAAGTGTTATTGATAGAGCCCAATTCAGAAAAATCGTCTCCATTAATATCAACCGGGTCTCTCTTCTGGTAATTTGTGAAGAGGTAAATCCGGGTATTTATATCATTGGAGACATGACTGGTATCAAAGTTCAAATTTAAATATGGACGTCCGGAGATTGACTCTTCCAGGAATTTCAGGTTGGTTCTTGTCTGTTGTGGTTCTCTGGTTATAATGTTTATCACCCCGGCCACAGCGTTTCCTCCATAGAGGACAGAACCGCCGCCTTTAACCACTTCGATATGATCAATCATTTCGGCCGGAATTTGTTCCAGACCATAGACTCCGGTCATAGCACTGATTATGGGGATGCCATCTATCAGAATCTGGGTATATTTTCCTTCCATTCCGTTGATTCTAACCTGGGTAAAATTACAATTCTGGCAATTATTTTCCACCCGGACTCCAGGCGTCATATTCAGAGACTCGGCCAGATTGACAGCCACTTTCTGTTTTATTTCAGTCTGGGTGATAATCTCGGTTTTAACGGGTGTTTCGGCATAAAGCTTAGGGGTTTGAGTAGCCGTGACCACAATCTGTTCCTGAATTTTTTCTATCAGGATGATTTTATAGTCGTCGATGTTTCGGTTGAGCTCGAAAGGGTCGGAGGAATAATCTATGTATTTTTCTGCGTAAACCTCAAGATGATACCGACCTTTAGAAATCCCCTCTATCTTAAATTGTCCCTGATCATCAGTTTCAACAGAAATCTGAAGTTCGGGCAGGACCACGACTGCCTTTTTGATGGGTTCGCCGTTTAAGTTTTCAACTCTGCCTTTTATATGAAAAGAACTTTCTGAAATTTTCTGTCCATAGCGATGTCGATTTTGTTGCTGACCGGGCTGGAAAGCAGTGTTGGCAGACAGGTTGGAATAAATAACCAGACCTATTACTATGATCAGAGCCATTGCTCTTACTTTCATTTCAACCTCCCTGAATGTTTATTAATTTCTTGTCTGAAGCTATAGGACGGAATAACTGATGGATTAAACCACGGAAGGAGAAAATGCTTCTTCTGAAGTGGATTAATTCAATTCAGATAGGGAGGTGCTGGGCAGGAGGGCTGCGGCTGCTGATTTGATGATTAAAATCTATTATTACGAAGGTAGTTATCTCTGAAGGCGAAAAGCCGGAGAATTCTGGCAGCGGCGGCTGATAAGCATTCAGTAATTCAATGGCCTGCGTGGAGTGTTGCAGGTTACAAGCCGGGCATTTCTGGTCTTCAAAAGGGGATTTTTCCGTGTGGAAAAAATTAAACGAAGAGATGACCAGGAGAAAAATAGAGGAAAAGC
>CAZDZU010000320.1:2127-2612 GCA_964509995.1 uncultured Eubacteriales bacterium
CTAAACCGAAGATGTTTCTTTTCCGGTCAATCATCTGGTTAATCATAGCAAAAAATCAAAAAATTTAAAGCCCGGGCGAAATTATCAGAACCTTCTTAAATAAAATTTTTTCCCCTGATATTCTGTTTCTACCAGCTTCCCTGAATTAAGGAGAGATTCAACTACTTCCCAGCCGGCGCCGGCCATCCTTAAAAGCTTATACACCGCCTCCTGTCTCATCGGATGCACTGAGGTGATGCTCAGCAGATCATCTTCCGGCCTGCCGGTCGAGACAAAGCTGCTGCCTTCATAGCCAATTAGAAGTTCAACGGCCAGAGATTTCTGGCTAAAAATCTGATAGGCCTGATTGAGCTGGCTGGCTTCAGGCGGCCGGACCCAGCTTTCGGCGGGAGGTCTGGTGGGCACGGCGAGATAGCACATTTCCGGGGCCAAATCAGCAATGAAAGTCGAAATTTCTTCTATTTCCCGAGGGCTATCGTTTACGC
>CAZDZU010000321.1:0-2609 GCA_964509995.1 uncultured Eubacteriales bacterium
TTTCCATAGTTGGAAAATTTTTATTACTGAAGCTGTTTTGTTTTCTTTAATTTTAGCTTTGGGAATTATAACTGCTTTTAAATTAAAGCAGTTTTTAAAAATTCAAGAAGTTTCTTTACCAGAGGTTTCTCTTTTGGATTTCCTTTTCTTTTTTATTGTAATTACTCTTTTATTTTTTTCTCTGACCACTCTTAAAAGATTTCAACGAGGAAAAACAATAATATATAAAATTCTTTTATTTTCAGTCATCCAGAATAATAAGCTTTGGTTTTTTTATGGGCGTCAGTTTATTTGCTTCGAGGAATTTGTTGAATTCAAACAGATCCCGGTTAATAAAGCTGTTTAAGGCCTGAGTTGATTCGCGCACAGTGCGGGTCAGCTCTTCTGCCAGCCTCAATTCGGTATCCGTTGGTGCTGCAGGAAATCCGGCAATATTCTGGATCAGTGTTATGAGTTTCATGTTTATCGGTCCCCGGAGAAATTTCTCATAAGGCAGAGCCAGACCGAAGACGGTTCCCTCGGTCTGGAAAATCTCAGCTACTGAGTTTAAGTCATTCCTGAATTTCTGGTACTGGATCTCCAGGGTCTTTCTTGCTGATTCGTCTTTTATGGACGCAATTTCAGATCTGGTTTTTTCCAGGTCCCTCGAAATATTTCTGGCGGCCGCGGTAGCTCTGGCGTAAATATTATTCGTTTTGTACAATTCAGCCACCACCGTATACTGGCTCTGCAGCGCTGGCAGGTCCAGCTCAAACCTCGGGTCTGGAAGTACTTTGAGGTCGGTCCTGTACTCCTTATCTTCAATTTTTATCAGAACGGTATACTCTCCAGGGATGACGAAGCACATAATATTTATGACGCCGACCATCTGGGGTTTTTCACCAGCGGCAGTTTTCGGCATAAACTGAAGATTCCAGCTGGTCCGGTTAAGCCCGGCTTTCTTCTGAAGAGGAAGTTCGATAACTGACTCCCGGGAGCCGGATTGGATGGTTATTCTCAGTTCACCGCTGAGCTCTTTCCGGACAAAATAAATCAGGCCAGCCCCTGCGGGCGGGTTGCTCCCCCTGAAGCCAGAAAATGAATAAGTATCCCCCCGGCTGGAATTAAAGAACAAATAAGCCGGTCTGGGCTTGAAAAGATGAAAGTCCTTCTCGAAAGTACCGGCATCTGATTGACTCAGATAACAGATATCGTCCAGGATCCAGATTCCACGGCCATGGGTGCCGATGATCAGGTCGTTTTCCCTGGGATGGATGGCGATATCATGAACGGCAACTGTAGGCAAATTATTGCCGTGGATTTTAATCCAGCTTAACCCACAGTTATAAGATGCGTAAATTCCGAACTCAGTTCCAACAAAAAGTAAATTTTTGTTTTCGGGATGCTCCCTTATAACATGAATCCAGCCAAAAGTCGGTAGATTGGCTCGCAACGACTTCCAGGTGCGCCCAAAATCTGTGGTTTTATATATGTAGGGGGAATAGTCATCGCTGCGATGGTTGTCAAAGGTCACATAGGCCGTTCCAGCTTCAAAATGAGAAGCCTCTACCCTGGAACACCAGGAATTCTTGGGAAGTCCGGGGATATTTCGGGCAACGTTGGTCCAGGTCTTCCCCCCGTCCCGGGTAACCTGAACATTTCCGTCATCTGTGCCGCACCACAGCACACCGGCCTGGACCGGTGATTCGGCAATGGCTGTAATGGTGCAGTGAATCTCTGCCCCGGTGTTTTCGAGAGTTATGGGGCCGACTCCGTCAACCTGTTTGGCCGGGTCATTGGTGGTCAGGTCAGGACTTATTTTTTCCCAGGAGTAGCCTCCATCTTTTGACCTGAAAAGGAAATTTCCCGCGCAATAGATTATGTTATTGTCGTGGGGTGAAATCATTATGGGCGCGTTCCAGTTGAATCGGTAGGGGGACTCGCTCAGTGGAGCTTCCGGCCTTACTCCTTTGCCCAGTCCGTGTCTCAGGTCTTTCCTGATGAGCCCGTTATTCTGGGAATTGCAGTAAACAATAAAGCTGTTCCCCGGGTCGGGCCTGACAAAGAAGCCATCTCCTCCGTTGATGAATTCCCAGTGCTCGTTGAGGATTCCCCGGCTATCCAGAGAATGAGATGGTCCTCCCCAGCAGCCGTTGTCCTGGAGCCCGCAGTAGACCCTGTAGGGCAGACTGAAATCGAACCCCACCTGGTAGACTTCAGCCGCATCGAGGCTGGTGACCGGAAGCCAGGTCTTTCCGCCGTCATAGGTGATATCTATACCCCCATCGTTACCATCAATGAGATGGAGGGGGTTAGCAGGGTCAATCCAGAGAGCGTGGTGGTCGGGGTGAGTCCCCTGCCCTATCGCCCTGAATTTCTGACCCATGTCATTGGAAACATAAAGACCGGTCGACTGGACATAAATCGTCCGGTCATCGGCGGGATCAACATAAATATGGCTGTAGTAGAAAGGACGATTGTTTACGTTCCTGTAGATTTTGCTATCGCCGGTCTTTTTCCAGGTCTGACCGTAATCTTCGGAGCGCCAGATTCCCGGATCCTGATGTTCAATCAGGGCGTAGATCACTCCTGGCCTGCTCCTGGCAACAGCCAGGCCGATGCGTCCGATG
>CAZDZU010000322.1:0-2599 GCA_964509995.1 uncultured Eubacteriales bacterium
TTCCCTGCCCTTCTCGAAAAAGGTGAAGCTGCCGCTTTTTAAGGCCAGCGGTTCCTGAAGCAGGGGCTTTTCGCTCAGGCACAGGTCAACCAGATGAAGCTGCTTTTCGACAGCGGTCAGATCTCTAAAGGGTCTGGGATTGAAATAGCCCCTCTGGGCATAGACTTTAACTTTCGGCCGGTTGACCTTGACCCGGACCTCGTGATACTGGCCATCCCAGTTTTCGTCCACATAATAACCGAGCACATAATAGCAGCCGGTTATCTGCTGGACGTCATCCAGGCCCCGGGCAAAATTGTGGACGTTGCCAAAATATTTTCCGCCCGAATAATCGGCAATTTTCCCCAGAGTCAGGATGCCGGTTAACCTGATATCCTGGTTGATCCGGGTTATGCTGTCTTCGGTGTCAAAGGCATAGACCACCAGGTTGGCATGGCTGATGGCTTTCTGCATATCATCCAGGTAGTACTGCAGCTGGGTCTGTCCCCAGTCCTGTCTCCAGGTTCCACGGCCCGGGTCTTCCGTCTGGATCCCGTAAAAAAGCGAATAGGGTATGCCGGCCGAAAATAAGATGAGATGTTTGATGCCGGGGAGGTAGCCCAGAGCCTTTGATAATCTGGTCATTTCCCGCAGAAAGGTAAGAGCCTGGACCCGACTTTCCGATGTCATGAAGGCCCTTTTCATCTCTTCAGAAATGTTGGTTGAATCCATGATCGGGTCTTTTTCAGGTTTGGACCAGATGCCGGCGCCCACCCCGCCTCTCTGGCTGACATCAAGAGGATTTTCCTCGGTAGCCTGCTGCCAGTATCTGAGCTCCAGGTTTTCCACACTGCTCTGATAGTTTTTCAGGCCGATGGATTCAACAAAACTGCGGATTTTCTGATGGTCCCGGGTCAGATATTCCCTGACGGCCAGGCCGCCCTCCAGGGAATAGGTGATGATTCCGATTTCGTCTGTCGGCTGGCTGATTTTATCCAGAAAATGAAGGGCGGCGGCTCGGGTGGCCCGCAGCCCCTTGGGGTTGTTGTAGACGAAATCGAACAGGAAGAAAAATTTGCGGCTGGCAGTTTCTGTGGTGGCAGAACTCTTTTCGGAACCGGTTTCCGGTTCCTGTTCCAGAACAAATGACTGCAGGTGCTTTTCGAATTCAGTCAGATTCTTTATCTGCCCATTGTCGTAGACTTCAAAATCCTTTTTCTCCAGGTCAGTGACCGGCCGGCCTTTATTGTCAGTGACATAGACCTGGATTAATTTCAGGGTGACCGATATTTCGTGTTTGGGCTTGAATTGAGTCGGTTCTTCCTGGGCAAGTGAGACAGGCGCAAAGTGCAGGCCAAACAGCAAGAGGATCAGCGAGGCGAGAATAGAATCAGCCCGGTTTGCCAGTCGAATTTTCATCTTAAACAGCCATCTATCTTTTCAGCCTTATCTTTAAACGGCTCAACCTTATTATAATCCTGATGCCCGGGCAAATCACCAGCAAAAGAAAAGGCGACTGTGTTCATCCCGGGCGCCACCGATCGTGCCCTCCACCTGCCGTCGCCGCTACCAATCATGGAAAAATTCTTCTGCCAAAATAGCCAGTGCTTTTAAGGCCGCTCAGGGAAACTTCCACCCGCGGCCGCGTGGGGGATCAAAGGTGGCTGAGCCCATCTTAAGCCGGATTTCACTTATAACCTAAAACCTCTTGACTGAATAAAAAGAATATTTGTAGTATCTTTGAGGTTTGAAAATTTTGATGTTTTCTGACCACCAGAAATTTATTACATGAAAGGAAAGGAGCATGAAGAGAGTTTTTATTTTGGTGGTATTTTTTTGCTTTCTGATTGGTTATGCGGGACTGACCCAGGTTGTCACACCGGTTCAGAAAAAAACGGAACAGATCAAAAAAATTGATATTGTTGAACCAACTGGCATCTCCCTGAACCTGACGAGTGTTTATCTGTTCCTTGGGACCTGGGGACAGAAAACTTATAAGGAAGGTTATCAGCTCAAAGCGACTGTTGTTCCTGATAATGCCACCAGCAAAGCGGTTATCTGGGAATCGAGTGACCCGAACGTCGTGACGGTGGACAATAACGGAAACCTGATCCCGGTCAAACACGGTCAGGCCATAATTACCGCCACCACAAAGGCAAACGGATTGAAGGCCCGCTGTGAGGTCAAGGTTGAATACCCTAATTTTCCTTATGGTAACAGCTTCAGCAACCTGGCTAACTCCGGGTTTATGGCTGTTCAGAATGATTGGATATATTTTGCCAGCCCTTCCGCTAATATGTCCCTTTCTAAAATGAAGCTGGATGGGAGCGGCAGACAGAGGCTCAACTCTGCCGTCACTTCTTATATTAATGTCTCCGGCGGCAAAATATTTTATCTGGCTAATAATTATTATGTTGAATCCATGGACATCTACGGTGAAAATGCCAGGAATCTGACACCCGATACTCGTTCAGAAGATGTTCTATTAGCACATGAAAGGGTATATTATCGCTCTCTTAATCCCGATGGGGGGGTTGCAATTTACCACTTTAACTTTGAAGGGCAGGATAAAAAGATTCTCGATTGGAACGACAAAAAGGAAGTGGAACAACACTGGCTC
>CAZDZU010000323.1:0-2584 GCA_964509995.1 uncultured Eubacteriales bacterium
GTCATATTCGACCTCATCCCCGGCCGCAATGAAGCCAAAATCATCCCCGGTAGCCACGACCAGGGCCCCGTTGCCAAGATGGGTAAAACTGCTGAAATAGTCGGTTAAAATCCCGCAGTAGTTTTTTACCGGGTTCATAATCAGCCGTCCGCCCAGACCGACCCAGGGAAAGCCCCCGGAATCCACCGAAAAGCAGCGCTCATAGCCGAAACCTGCCAGAAGCGTCCGGTCGACCGGCGGAAGAATCCAGTTAACCCTGAGAGGACTGTTTTCCGGAAGAACGATTTCGACTTCGGGAAGCAATTTGACCTGATTATTTTCCTGAGATAAGAGATGGCTTACACCCGGCAAAACCAGAAGAACGACCAAAAAAAGTCCTTTCAGCCTTCTGCCTAAAGACTTCATCTTTTCTCTCTTTCTCTGTCTTTTTCTCTCATCAGGTCTCCCCAGCCCACCCACTCCAGAACGGCCTTCTGGCCAAGATTCATATCGCGGGTCATCTCTTCATAACTGAATTCAGCTCCGGTCATCCTCATGGAATCTTCCATGAACTTGTTTAGAGCCCCAAAAGTTGTCTGGCCATAGACCGATTTGAAAACGCTGATGTTCATCGAGGTCAGGGGCAGGGCTACCTTCCCGACTATAAAATCCACGGTCTCGGATATGGCTCCGGCATAATTTTTATCCTTCAGCTTCAGGCTGATCCTGCTGAGGCCGATGACGTTGTCATAATTAAGATATTTGCGTTCGACTTCGTTAAGATTTATGGCTTCTGCCCAGTTCTTGCCGAATTCATCAAAAGCCTGCTGGGCGCCGGTTTCCAGGTGAGACTGGACCAGATCGCTGGCCACGCTCAGAGGAGAAGGCGGTGGCGGAACGGAGGGCGGCCTTTTTTCAATCAGCTCATTAAGCTGGCTCCGATCAGTCTTAACGATACCGGCGGGCTGGCTGCGGACGGGAAGACGGATCCGCAACATCTTACGTTGTTCGGGAGTCAGCGGTCCGCTCATCGCCCTCTTCCAGAGTTGTAGAATCTGATCTCTCAGCTTATCAGCTTCGGTCCGGTTAAGATCATAATCTTTATAAAGCTCTTCCAGTCGCTGCTGAAAGGAGAGAAGCTGGTTCCATTCTCGCCTGCTCAATCCACCGACCCGGGGCTCCGGTACCGGGCGGGGCGTCGGCGCGGGAGAGATTGGAGTCTGAACGGTTTGATTGGTTGGCCGGGTGGGGCTGGTTCCGGAGGAGGGAGGAGTACCCGTTGTTGGAGGCGAGGTCGGAGTGGTGGGAGAAACATTAACCGGAGGAGGCGGCGGCGGAGAAGGCTGGCTTTGCTGACGGCGGAGATATTCAATTCGCCCCCTGATGTCTCTGGCCTGTTGCTCCAGATTGGTCGCAATCCTCTCCGCTTCCTGATAAGGGACTGTAGTCCGCATCCAGGAAATTTCTATTAAGCATTCGGGCGACTGGGGGGTGATGCTCCGGCGACAGTTTTCAATTGCCCTTCTCAACCTGGCGGCTCTGCCTTCGAGCTCGGCTGCCTGGGCCTCCAGCCTGGTTATTTCATCGCTCTGAAGAGAAGGAGACGCGGTGGCCGCCGCTGACCCGGAAATCGCGGGCAGAACCGCTATCAGAAGAAGAATCACAAGAATAGCCCGGCTCACCGTTCGGTTGTTAACAGGGCGGGCAGGTCTTCTCACCGCTATTCCCATCAGTCAGCGTCCTGACCGGGACGGTTGACATGCTCCACGTTGGTATGGGGCTCATTGGTATGGGGCGTGTCCTGATGCGGCACGTTGACATGCCCCTCAACGTTCTGATTGGTGTGAATTGTAGTATTGGTGTGTTCAAAGCCCTGAGGAGCCATGTCCACGTGTTTGGTTTCGTTGATATGAGTGTTCTTGTGGGTGTCAGTGTGGGCGATGTTCTGATGAGCGATATTCTTATGCGGCACGTTGGTGTGCAGCACTTCCTGACCGATGATTCTGGCCGCCTGGCGGGCAGTCAGGCCTTCAGCCCCGGGAGCCGAATCGCCGACCAGCTCTTTCAGCCGGGAGGCACGGGCTTCCCTGGTGATAAAGGGCCAGGCTGCCAGAAAAGCGGCCCCTTTAAGCAGAAGCCCGAGTGTCTGCCGTCGGCTGCGGGCGGAGCTGTCACTCAGGCTGACCGGAAGCTCGGGCAGGTCGCGCCCGAAATCAGCCAGTTTTTCTGGTTTCAATTCGGTTTTTCGGTTTCTCTTTCCTGATTTCATTTATGCCTCCTTAGCTCTCTTTGTTATCCAGGAGCTTTATAAATTTCTCATTTACTACTGACGGGATCCTTTTTATCTCCATCGCCAGCTTAAAATAAACCCGTGCTGCCTTCTCCCCACTCGTGAAAAGCAGGAAAATTGGATCAAACATAAATGGCCCTTGCCTTCTCCCTGATTTTCGCTCGACCCATATCGAGTCCGGCCCCGGCCGGTAAACAATATTTCCTGCTGAAGCTCAGAAAACAGATCGGTCCGTAGCCCGAAGAAAACGTTAGCACCCGCCGGTCAACAAGAGTCTTCATTATTATTCAACTTTATATACTTTTTATAATAACT
>CAZDZU010000324.1:0-2575 GCA_964509995.1 uncultured Eubacteriales bacterium
AAGATCATCTCGCAGCCTCCTCCAGGAAGCGGAGGAACGCTTTTTCGTTTCCCAAGAAGAAATGCATCGAGATTATCAATATAGTTCCTGTAGTAAGTAACAACCCCTTTTCGATTTTCGAAATGCACCGCCAAAGGTTGCTGTTTTGGTGGCCTCTCAACTCGTTCATTTTACTGATGTTCTCGCCTCAATAATAAAAAAAACAGCTCTGTCAAGAGGAAATTTCGTTCTGTCACAGGCATGATATCTAAGGAAAGAAAATGTCTTGAAAGTATCTTGAGCAGGCACGGGCAGCGGCCGTTGAAACGCCGCCGGGGCTCTGCTAAAATCTGTCTATGAATAAAGCCCTGATTCTTGATTTCGGGTCCCAGTATACCCAGCTGATCGCCAGAAAGGTCCGCGAGCTGGGAGTTTATTCAGAGATCCATCCCTTTAATGTCTCGCTGAAAAAGATAAAGGACCTCGACCCCGGCGTCATAATCCTGTCGGGTGGCCCGAAAAGTGTCTACGAGGCTGAGTCTCCCCATCCCGACCCTGGAATTTTCATGCTGGGAATTCCCATCCTCGGCATCTGCTACGGGCTGCAGCTCATTGCCCACCATCTCGGAGGGAGAGTGGACAGATCCCCGGAGCGTGAGTATGGTTTTGCTTCCCTCCACATCATCGACAGAAGCGGATTGCTCGCCGGGCTCAAGGAGAAAACCCAGGTCTGGATGAGCCACGGCGACCGGCTGGAAGCCGTACCCGAAGGTTTCATCATAACGGGCAGGACATCCAATTCCAGAGCAGCGGTGGTGGAAAACCCGGAGAGAAAGATTTACGGCGTTCAGTTCCATCCTGAAGTGGCCCACACCCAGGAAGGCAAAAAGGTGCTTGGAAATTTCCTCTTCCGGATAGCCGACCTTAAAGCCGACTGGGACATGACCTCTTTCATCAGGGACAAGGTCCATGAAATCCGCCAGCAGGTCGGAGAGGAGAAAGTTATCTGCGGTCTGAGCGGGGGCATAGATTCTCTGGTGACGGCCCTGATCATTCAAAGAGCCATCGGCCGACAGCTCCACTGCGTTTTTGTCAACAACGGGCTCCTGCGCAAAGGCGAATACGAGAGCCTTCTCGAAGAATTCCGCCGGAAATTTTCGCTTCAGGTAACGGGGGTTGAAGCGGAGGATAGATTCCTCCAGAAACTCCGCGGGGTAACCGCTCCCGAAAAAAAACGCAAAATCATAGGTCAGGCGTTCATCGAAATCTTCGAAGAAGAAGCCAGAAAGCTCGGAAGTGTCAGGTTTCTGGCCCAGGGAACAATTTATCCTGATGTAATTGAAAGCACTTCTGTCAGAGGCCCTTCTCACACGATAAAATCGCATCATAATGTCGGGGGCCTGCCCTCGGACCTTAAATTCCAGCTGGTTGAGCCGCTGCGCGAATTATTCAAGGATGAGGTCAGAGCTCTGGCCCTTCAGCTTGGAGTCAGCCATCAATTTATTCACCAGCATCCTTTCCCCGGACCCGGTCTGGCTGTTCGCATAATTGGAGAAGACAACCGGGAAAATCTGCGCATCATACGGGAAGCCGACGCCATCCTGCTGGAAGAAGTCCGTCGGGCCAGAATTTACAATAAGTTATGGCAGGCCTTTGCTGTTCTGCTTCCGGTGCGCTCGGTCGGTGTCATGGGCGACCAGAGAACCTACCAGCAGGTGGTGGCCATCAGAATGGTTCAGAGCTCAGACGGCATGACCGCCAACTGGTATCCCGCTTCGCCCCAGCTGCTCAAAAAAATTTCCACCAGAATCGTCAACGAGGTTGACGGAGTCAACCGGGTGGTTTACGATATCACCTCCAAACCACCCGGAACCATTGAGTGGGAATAGCCTGTTTCCGGCAGCTGGTTGAAGGGTTAAGATCATGGATAATGCTTTCATTCACCTCCACGTTCACAGCGAATACAGCATCCTGGACGGCTGTCTCCGCATTACCGACCTGGTGGAAACCGCTTCCCGGTATAATATGCCGGCGGTGGCCCTGACCGACCACGGAAACATTTTTGGCGCGGTTGAGTTTTTTAAGGCCGCCAGAAAACAGGGGCTCAAACCCATCATCGGTTGTGAAGTTTATGTAGCTCCCCGGTCCAGGTTCGATAAGAAGCCGGGAAACGGCGATGAAACCAACAACTACCATCTCCTGCTCCTGGTCAAAGACGAGAAAGGTTATCGTAACCTGTGCCGCCTGCTGACTGCCGCCTATCTGGAGGGCTTCTATTACCGGCCGCGCATCGACAAGGAAATCCTCAGGGAATGTTCGGCCGGCCTGATCGCCCTGTCCAGCTGCCTGAAGGGCGAGGTCAACGACTTCCTGGTAAAAGAAATGGCAGATAAGGCCGAACAGGCGGCCCGCGAATATCTGGAAATTTTTGGCCCGGAGAATTTTTATCTGGAACTTCAGGACCATGGCCTGCCCGATCAGAAGAAAATAATTCCCGGGATCGCAGACCTTTCCAGAAAGCTGGGCATTCCGCTGGTAGCCACCAATGACGTTCATTTCCTCAGGCAGGAAGACGCCCAGATCCAGGATGTTCTGT
>CAZDZU010000325.1:0-2554 GCA_964509995.1 uncultured Eubacteriales bacterium
CTGCCTCCAGATACTACCCTTACCCTGGATACTATGTCTGTGCCTGAAAGAACAAAAGGTTTGCCGGCCGGATGAAGTTTTTTTATAATCAACCTGTTCAATTTTTTGCCCAGGAGCTATTATGACTGACCGGAAAAAGTTTTATGGCTACACCGGGAAATGGGCTTTTGTTGACCTGAGCTCAGGCCGGGTTGAAATTAAAGAAGCCGCTTCCCATCTTCATCGCCATTATCTCGGAGGCCGGGGCCTCCAGGCCTACCTTATTTACCAGCATCTTAAAGAAAAAGGCTGGCTGAAGGACCCGCTGTCTCCGGCCAACCGGATCATCATCGGCAATTCCTCACTGAACGATACGGCCATACCAACGGCCGGTCGTGGGTCCTGCTCCTTTATCAGTCCGTTTACCTATTCCCCTGCCCAGGAGGAGTGGCTGGGAAATCGGCCGCCGGTTTTCGGCCTGCTGACCCATTCGAGCTGCGGCGGGCTTTTCCCGAACATGCTGAAAAGGGCCGGTTTTGACCAGCTCATCATTGACGGCCGGGCAGATAAGCCTGTCCGGATTCTCGTCCTGGAGGGTCAGGTCCGGGTGCTGGAAGCCGAACCAGAACTTTTTGAGGAAATTAACGGCGGCAAGACGCTGCGGCGGGCTTCGGAGATAACCGATTTTCTCGGACGGAAACACCCGGGTGCTTCCACTGTCTGCGCCGGGCCGGCTGGCTGGAACCAGGTCTCTTTTGCCTGCCTGACCAATGATTATCATCGAAACTTTGGCCGGGGCGGGGCCGGAGCGGTCTTCGGCTCCAAGAATCTGGTGGCCATTACTGCCTACGGAAAACAGCTGCCTGAATTTTTCGACCGGGAGAAGTTTCAGCAAAAGTCAAAACTGATAGATGAATCGGTCCACAGTCATGTCCACGACCCCGGCTGGACGGCTTCCTTCCGGCCCGAGACCGGAACCACCTGGTGGCTGGACCGGGCTTTTAACGGTGGCTATCTGGGGAAAAAGGGAGGATATCTGCCCTGGCATAATTTTGACGAAGGATATTTCGACCCTGAACTCTACCGCCGGGTTTCCACCGGAGCTTTCCTGGAAATTGCCGGAAAGCATAAGGTCTGCAACCGCTGCCGTCACATCATGTGCACCCGCAGTGCAGCCGTCAGCAGCCGGACTAATGCCCACCAGGGGGTACGCCCGGAGTTTGAGACCATCGCCCTGTGGATCAATTGCTGCCTGACCGACCGGGACGGCATTTTCTATCTCAATCATCTCTGCAATGAGTTTGGAGTTGACACCATGACCTTCGGCAGCGTGATGGCTGGCGCCATGGAGCTCAGAGAAAAAGGCTGGTGGCCTTTTCCCGAAGGTCCGGAGTTCGGAAAAACCGAAAGTATGATTAAGGCCCTTCAGGATATCGCCTACGGGCAAAAAGAATACGGACGCCTGCTGGCCAGGCCGACCGACCTGGTGACCGATGAGCTTATCAAGTCGGCGGCCGGAGCCAGCCCGGAAGAAATTGTCCGTTGCTTGACGACAGCCTATGCCGGGCTGGGTTATGCCGGAATTGAGCCCAAGGTCTTCCCGGGAATGTTCACCGCTTATGGAACTTCCAACCGGGGCCGCGGCGACCACACCTATGCCTGGACCATCCAGGCGGAAGAGGGAGGGCTGAGCGGAGCTGAAAATCTGGCTGCCTATGTGGCTGGAAGCCAGACCGGAAAAGCCCTGACCGACTCTCTCGGCCTGTGCGACTTCTTCACAGAGGATTTCTCCTCGCCCGATTTCCTGGAGATGTACCGGGCGCTGACGGGAATCGAGTACACGGCCGAGAGTCTTAAAGAGTGCGGGCGACGGATTTATATTCTGGAGAGGTATATCAACAACCAGCAGGGAAGAAAGCACGAGTACGATGCCTTTGTGCCGCCCAAGTTCAGAGAGCCGATTACTGTCGGTCCCCAGGCCGGCAAGGCGATTGACCCGGCTTATTACCACTCGATCCTTGCTGCTTACTACCAGCAGTGGAAGTGGACGGCTGAAGGCCTGGTGCCGGAAAAACTCCTGGAAGAATACGGCATAGAATAATTTAAATCCTACTAAATTAGTAGGAATTAGCCAGCTGTTCTATTCAAGTTCTCTGCCCCTGGTTTCGGGAATCAGACTCCAGGATGAAGCGGCCAGAACGAAGGCGGCCGAAACCAGCCAGAAAGCTACCCGGAAGCCCTGATCCTGGGCCACCGAGCCAATGGCCAGCGGGGCTAGGGCTGAGATAATACGGCCGCTATTGTAAGTTATTCCCTGAAGAGTTGCTCTAATTCGAGTGGGATAGAGTTCGGCCGTCAGAGCTCCAAAGCCTGAAAAATATCCGGTCCCGAAAAAGGCCACCACCGGACCCAGGAAAAAAAGCAGCAGGGGAGTGCGGGCGATGGAATAAAGAAAAACCAGAAGGCTGGCTGAGAGAAGATAAAACACATAACTCTTTTTCCGGCCGAGAGAATCGCTTATGTAACCGAAGGTTAAGTACCCGAGCCACATGCCGAGCTGCATAAAAATCACCAG
>CAZDZU010000326.1:0-2553 GCA_964509995.1 uncultured Eubacteriales bacterium
GGGGAAGGGAAGTTACCTGTTTCACCCTCTTTACCGTGCGGTATGTTGCTTCTGGACTCTGGGCCGGGCAGCGACCGCCTTCCCGGACATTCGGACAGGAAATGTTCAGTTCCAGGGCCGCTATGCCCTGATGCCGGCTAAGGTATTCAGCCACCCGGGCATATTCGTCTTCCTCTTCACCGCAAACATTGACAATAACTGCGGTCCTGAGACCGGCCAGCTCAGGCAGGACTTCCCGGCAGAAGGCTTCCACCCCGATTCCCTGGAGTCCGATGGAATTTATGAGACCGCTGGGAGTTTCCACAAGGCGGGGCGGTCTGTTGCCCTCTCTCGGTTTTAGATACAACCCTTTAACCACAAAGCCGCCCAGGAGTTCCAGGCCATAGAAGGGCTTGAATTCCAGGCCGTAGCCAAAAGTCCCGCTGGCGGCCAGGACAGGGTTTTTGAGCTTCTGGAAGCCGAGGTTTACTGACAGGTCAACCATGCTCGTTCTCCTGCCAGACGATTTCTTCTATCGGGAAGACCGGTCCATCCTGGCAGATTTTCAGATATTTTGCCTGACCGCCACTCCTTATTTTTTTAACGCAACCCCAGCAGGCGCCGAAGCCGCAGCCCATGATTGATTCCAGGGAAAATTCTCCGCTCAGGTTTTGCCGGCGGCAGATGCCGGCCAGCTTTTCCATCATCGGGTCCGGCCCGCAGGCATAGAGGAAAACAGGTTTCCTCTTATTCAGTTCCTCTTCAACCAGCGAGGTAACCAGGCCCCGGAAGCCGCAGCTGCCGTCGTCGGTGGAAACCAGAAGTTCAAAACCGGCTGCTTTCAGCCTGTCTTTAAGAGGAAGGTCAGCCTCTCTGCGCCCCCCGTAAAAAATTACCGGCCGGGCGCCCAGTGATCTCAATTCTCGGGCCAGGTAATAGAGCGGGGCAAGTCCACGGCCTCCGCCCACACAGAAAATCTCCCGGCCTCTGAATTCAGGTCTGGTGCTGAAACCTTTTCCCAGAGGTCCGAGCAGGTCCAGTCTCTGTCCGGGCTGCTTTGAGGATAACAACCGGGTCCCCTGTCCGGCCACCTGAAAAAAAATCTGAACACGGGTGTCTTCAACATTGTGTAAACTGATAGGGCGGCGGAGCAATGGCTGGGTGGTTTCGGAGACCTTAATCATCAGAAACTGGCCGGGCTGAGCCTGACGGGCAATTTCGGGAGCATCAAAAGTGAAGAGGAAGTAATCGCCCCAGCTTTCAACCTCAACCAGCCTGGCCTGTCTGTCTATTAACATCTGGCTCCTGTTCCGGTCTGCGTGTTTCTGCGGGCCTTCCTGAATTAAATACCAGAAAACAGGGCCGATGGCAAATTTTATGTCCTTTTAAGTTCGGGACATCTATCAGGGAGGATCAAAACATGACCGACGGAATCAGACCCTGGAGAGCCCGGTCGCCCTGATAAAAGTTGTTTTCCTTCCGGCGATTTTTTATAATTAACACTAATCATAATTTCCAGGAGGACTCATCCATGTTTATATCCCGCCGGGCCAAGGAAATACAGGCTTCGCCCATCCGCAAGCTCAAACCCTTCGCTGATGAAGCCAGAAAAAGGGGAATACACATTTTTCACCTGAACATTGGCGACCCCGACATTCCGACTCCAGAACCCATAATAACAGCCTTTCATCAGTACCGGGGTCCGATTCTGGGCTACGGGCCGTCGCAGGGCTTCGAGGAGCTGCGGCAGGCGATAGCTGATTATTTTGCCGGCTACGGAATCAAGCTTTCAGCCGATAACGTTCTAATTACCATCGGCGGTTCCGAAGCCATCCATTTTTCCTTTTCGGTGGTGGCCGACCCGGGTGATGAAATCATCATCCCCGAACCCTTCTATACTAATTATAATGGCTATGCCACCTTTGCCGATGTCAGGATTGTGCCCCTGCCGCTGAAGGTTGAAGACGGCTTCAGGCTGCCTCCCAGGGAACAGATCGAAGCCCTGATCACACCCCGCACCAGAGCCATTCTCCTCTGTTCCCCCAACAATCCCACCGGCACCGTTTATACTGAAGAGGAGCTTCGCCGGGTGGTGGAGCTGGTAAAAAAGCACGACCTCTTCTTAATCGGCGATGAAGTCTACAAAGAATTTGTCTATGACGGCCTCAGCCACAAGAGCATCCTGGAATTCAAAGAAATCGAGGACCGGGTGATCGTAGTCGACAGCATCTCCAAGCGTTTCAGCTGCTGCGGAGCCAGGATCGGGGCTGTAGTCACCAGGAATCAGGAGGTCTACCAGGCTATCCTGAAATTCGCTCAGGCCCGGCTCTGTCCGCCCTCGGTAGAACAGTACGCTGCCCTGACTGCCTACCGCATGGGCATGGATTATTTTGGCCCGATAAGGGAAGAATACCAGAGACGCCGCGATGTTCTCTACGAGGGCCTGGCTTCAATACCGGGCGGCTTCCTCCGGAAACCGCAGGGCGCTTTCTATTTCATTTACCGCCTTCCGGTCAAAGACTCTGAACATTTTGCCCAGTGGATGCTGACCGATTTTTCCCTCAATAATAAGAC
>CAZDZU010000327.1:0-2551 GCA_964509995.1 uncultured Eubacteriales bacterium
CATCAGACCTTTTAACATTCCTTTCGAATTTAGACAATCATAATTTTTTGTGAAGCTATTCCACTTCAACTCCTGGATGTTCAAAACATGCTTTATAGATGATATTTCTTTGATAAGATCATCATACTTTTGTTCTTCTATTTTTAGCCAGGATCTAATGTAATAATTTTGAGAATTCCAATTACCGCTCTCATCAGAAAAAATAAGGTATCTCATGGGTTTTCCCCTGTAAGCTTAATTTTGATACTGCTCATTTATTATCATAATTTTATTTTAAGAGTATAATTTTTTAGCCATGGAAGAAAAGATCGTTCTCCGCGGAGTCCGGGTCCACAACCTGAAGAATATCGACCTGGACCTGCCGGTCGGAAAACTCATCGTCGTAACCGGCATCAGCGGGTCGGGCAAATCTTCCTTAGCCTTCGACACCCTATACGCCGAAGGGCAGCGCCGCTACCTTGAATCCCTGTCTTCCTATGCGCGTCAGTTTCTGGAAAGAATGGACAAACCGGATGCCGACCTTATAGAGGGCATTCCACCGGCTATTGCCATCCAGCAGAAAGCCACGGCCAAAAACCCGCGCTCCACGGTGGCCACTGTGACCGAAATTTATGATTTCCTTCGCGTTCTTTATGCCAGAATCGGTACCATCCACTGCCTGAAATGCGGCCAGCCGGTGCGCCGGGACACCATCGACCGGATGGCGGAGACGCTGGGCTCCCTTCCCTCTGGAACTCGCTTGGCCATCACCTTTTCCTGGCCAGAAGGCAAAACGATAGCTGAAATGAAGAAAGAAGGCTTCCTTCGCTTTTTCCGGAAAGGGAAAATCATCCAGGCTGAAGAAGCCGAAAAATTCAAAAATCAGAGAGGAGAGCTTGAAGTCCTGGTTGACTATTTTCAGCTTGACCCTCAGGACCGAGAACGCCTGGTTGACTCGCTGGAGACCGGGCTGAAGAAGGGCGAAGGCCGGGTCAGGGTCTATTCTGAAACCGGACAGGCTTTCAACTTCAGCGAATACCTGGAGTGCAAGACCTGTAACCTGACTTACGAGGAACCCGAGCCCAACCTTCTTTCATTCAACAACCCTCAGGGAGCCTGCCCCGCCTGCCATGGCTTTGGCGACCTGGCGGTGCTGGACGAAGACAAGATCGTCCCGGATAAGAATAAATCGCTCGAAGAGGGAGCGGTCGAGCCCTGGACCAAACCGGCCTCTCTGCCTCTCCAGCGGGAACTTTTGCGCGAAGCCCGACGTCGCGGCATCCCGTTGGATGTTCCTTTCAAGAAACTCAAACCCGAATATCAAAAATTCGTCCTGGAAGGCGGGGATGGATACTACGGGGTCAAGGGATTTTTTGAATGGCTGGAATCCAAAAAATACAAGGTCCAGGTCCGGGTGCTGCTCAGTCGTTACCGGAAATACGTAAGCTGCCCGGCCTGCAATCGCACCAGGCTGAACGAAAAAGCCAGAGCGATAAAGATTCAGGGGAAATCCATAGGCGATTTTAACGCCATGACGGTCAGAGAAGCCTTTGATTTTCTGGAAAACCTGAAACTCGCCGCTTACGAGCAAAAAATCGGCGAACGGCTCATTCAGGAAATAAAAAATCGCCTGAAATTCCTGCTGGAGGTGGGCCTCGATTACCTGACGCTCGACCGGATGACCTTCACCCTGAGCGGCGGCGAAGCCCAGCGGATTAACCTGGCTGCCGCCCTGAGTGCTTCTCTCGTCGGAACGCTGTTTGTGCTCGACGAACCGTCGATCGGGCTTCATGCCCGCGACAACCGCCGCCTGGTGCGGATTCTAAGGCGCCTGCAGGATATCGGGAATACAGTGGTGGTGGTCGAGCATGACCCGGAAATAATCAGGGAAGCCGACTTTCTGGTCGACCTTGGACCCGGAGCCGGAGAATACGGCGGCCAGGTGCTTTACGCCGGGGAGATGAAAACATTCCTTGAGCAGGGCCGGACCCTCACCACCCGTTACCTGCGCCAGGAGATTTCCATCCCGCAGCCGCCGCGGCGCCGCCGGCCGAAAGAATACCTGGAAATCTACGGCGCCCGAAAGCACAACCTCAAGAACCTCGACCTGAAAATCCCGCTGGGTGTCTTTGTCTGCCTGACCGGAGTTTCCGGTTCCGGCAAAAGCACTCTGATGGACGAGGTAATCTACAAGGGCCTCGCCGGCCAGAATTCCGGCGGCTTTGAGAGGATAAAAGGAGCAGAGCGGGTAAGTAAGGTGGTCAGGGTTGACCAGTCGCCGCTGAGCACTTCCCCGCGCTCAATTCCGGCCACCTACACCAAAGCTCTCGACGGCATCAGAGAGCTGTTTGCGGCCACCAGGGAGGCCCGGGCCCAGGGCTATACTTCGGGGCACTTTTCCTTTAACACCGCCCGCGGCCAGTGCCCGGACTGCCAGGGTGCTGGCTTCCAGGAAGTCGAGATGCAGTTTCTAAGCGACGTGGTCCTTACCTGCGAGACCTGCGGCGGCCGGCGCTATCAACCTGATATCCTGGAAATCCGCTACCAGGGGAAAAACATACATGAAGTCCTG
>CAZDZU010000328.1:0-2309 GCA_964509995.1 uncultured Eubacteriales bacterium
GAGCAAGAGTATTATAAATCCGGCAGCAGCTTTTATCTTCATAATTTACAATACATAGATAGAACTTTGTTTGTTTGATGTCAACCGGATTCTGCAGTTAGCAATGCCTGATGGAAGATAAGGCCAGCCCGACTGCTTCCGGCCCCTGTTCGGATAGCCGGGCTGGCCTTATGACAGGCGGCCTGGTGAATCATTCTCGGCCTTTAAGCTTAAAGAAGGCAGCTTGTGGGTCCCGGGCCACCTGTAATTAATTAATAAAACCCTTATAAATCCTGGAAAGCATGGAGTTCTGAAAGGCCGGCTTCTGCTCCGGGCAGAGCATAAAGGGAATCAACTCTGTTGGAAACTGAGGGATGACGAAAGAATCCGGCAAAAACAGCCACCAGACCTGGGGGGCGGAGGGCTGGCAGACTGGCCGGCGACCTTTTCTTCTGATTCTGGATTTACTATTGTCGCTCATATGTTAGGCCTTTATTACTCTTCAAAAAGGTATCTCTTTCTGAGCCGCAGGCGGGGAAAATTTTCTTCTGGACGGGAAGCCCTTTTTCTGTCTTGGCCGTTATCAATTGAAAAGAAGACAAGGTGCGGGATCGAGCCGTCTACTTCCAGGGCGGCCCCGACAATTGAATCACTCAGATAGCGGCAGGAAATACCCAGTCCAACTGACTGGAATCTTTTTTCCTGGCATTGTGCGGCCTTTTCGATCAAAGCTCTGGCCTTTTCCACAGTCACCCGGTTTCCCGCCTCAGATTTCCCCTTTTTCTCCTGCTGGCGGTTCTGCCCGGAGCGTTTTTCGTGCTTGAGGGCGATGGCTTCCAGCACATAACTCTTGAGCAGCTTCTGATAAAGCCGGGTCAAAGCCGCCTCTCTTGATATAAATTCCAATCCTACCGGCTGGCCCTTCAGAAAGACCAGCAGCCCTTTCTGCTCCGGGATAAGCCCAAAGGCGCGGAGATAGTCATCCAGGTCCCTTTTTTTCGATTCATAAATGTCGCTCATGGCCGCAGTCGGTGATTCAACATCAAATACTTCTGCCATCAGGTCGATATCCTGCCAGATTTTGCCCTGGTCTGCTCTGAAGGCCCGTTGCTTTTCCAGGTTGAAATGAACCTGATGAATTTTTTCGCGGCGGAGATGCGAGTTCATAATGTGGTCTGAATTATGCATATGAAGTGATGGACCATGCCAGCGGTGGGCTTCGACGCAGCTAACAGGTATTACCACCGAAGTTTTTGGACCGACCATGATGGTGGTATTAAGCACCCGGTTCTGCTTGGCTCCCCGGAGCTCTTCGCCGTCGAGAAGCAGGACCGGTTTTTCTCCCCGGTTAACGGCTTTGAGCTCCGGTACCGAGCCGCCCGGTCCGACTTCGGTCACTTCAAAAATTCCCTGCTCCAGGGCTTCAGACAGGGTGATGTAATCGGGACCCCGGTCGAGCCTGGAAGTGATGGGGAAAAGGACCATGTCCTCATGAATCTGAGGATTCCCAAGTTCCATTCCCCGAAGATAAAGATTGACAGTCCTTTCCATTATGTTTTTCTCCTAAAAGGTGTAAGTTTTAAAGTCCCCTTTATAGCTTCAAGCGCGAAGCTAAGGCGGGACCTTTATCAATTGGTTGACAATGCCCATCATCAACCCCCATCTAGCTTTTGCCCTGAAACACCTTTATCATTTAACCCCGGGTTCTCCCCGGAATTAAAAGATTTCTCCCATTTCTTTTAGCAGCTCTTCCGGAGTGGTCTCGGACAGGGCGGCAGCTCTGGCTGCGTCCAGGATTTCCGAAGAAACGGCATAGTGTAACAACCGCTTGAATCTGGAGGGATTTTCCTCGCCCCGGTATTCAACTGGCTCTTTCCACAGCCAGCCTTTTTCATTCATCATTTCCCGGAAGGAACGAAAACGCCGCTCTGTAACCAATTCCAGGTCCAGCGCCCGGCGCATGATGGCCTGGAGAGAAATCCCGTACCTGGTCTTTATTTCCGCCAGCTCGCTCAGGGCAATTTTTCTTCCGGCCGGAAGGAAATATTCTTCCATGATTCTTGCCGGCAGAAGGAAGGCAGCGGCAAACCTGTTATAGAGCCTGATTGTTTCCGGGTCGCTGGCCAGCCCGAAAAGAATTTGAGCCAGCTCTGTGGATGCCCGGAAACGGATTCTATCCACAGGGAGGTTTTGATCGACGGCGATGAACGGCTGGCTGCGGTAAAAACCAGAGTAGCTTTCAAATTTTCCAGGGCCGGTTAGCTTGAAAGTCTTCAAGCCATGCTCTTCCAGAAAGGCCTTGACGGGGGCTAGCAACTCCCCCAGGGTCT
>CAZDZU010000328.1:2319-2550 GCA_964509995.1 uncultured Eubacteriales bacterium
AGGTCCCAGCTGCGTCTCAAATCTTCGGCAGCTTTTTCAGCTTCCTCCAGTTTCAGAATCTTCTGCCGGGATGGCGGTTCAAAGGTTTTTTCCTGCCTTAAAAGCTTTTCCAACCAAATATAGTTTTTCATTTTTTCGGACAGAATTATTTTGAGGGACAGGGCCTGTTTCCGGGTCAGGCGAGGCTCGGGCCGTAATTCTATTTCCTCTCCCGGTATAGAATCCCAGGCC
>CAZDZU010000329.1:0-2543 GCA_964509995.1 uncultured Eubacteriales bacterium
GCCAGCCAGCGTTCCTGATCTGAGGTGTCAACTTCAGCGGGCCTGAGTTCGAGATCCTCATGAGCAACCGGGTCAATCTGGGCAATTCCCAGCTCCTGAAGATAAGACAGAAATCCGTCCAGCTCGCCCGCCGGCATAAGGATTTCAAATCTCCTGACCCGGGAGATGGCCATCAGTCAACCTTCCTTGATTCCACCAGTTCCAGCAATCTGGCCGCCGCTCTGTCGACGGCCTGGTTGAAGTTATTTTCAGCTGTTTTAATTATTTCGGCTTTCTCGACTTCCGCCTGCTGGCTTATGGTCTGAGCTTCGGCCCGGGCTTTCTCTACTATTTCTTTTTTTAGCTGCTCCGCCCGTTTTCTGGCCTCAGACAGGACTCTCTTTCTGATTTCTTCAGCCTCTTTGGTCGCCCGTCTTATCAGGTCGGGAGCCGTCCGGGTGCGGGCCTCTTCCACCATCTGCCAGGCCCGCTCCTCGGCTTCCCTGACCCTCTGTAAAGCCTGTCGGGCTTCATCCTCGGCCGGGTTGGCTGTCTTCATTTCTTTTTCGTTCATGGCTTTATCCGTCTTTGATTTCAAAAGCTATATTATAGCTCAGTCAGCAATTATTTGAACCGTTTCTGTTCTTATTCCGGGGCCGGTCGGAATTACCAGCGCTCGATCAGGCCATTATTTCCCGGTAGAGGTAATAAGCCTTTTCCGGCAGTTTTTTCTTCCGCCAGCCTTCCACCAGAGAAAACATCCTTGAAGCCGGCTCCAGTGGCGGCAGGTTGAACACCAGGAAAGCCCCGGCCTCCTCCAGCCGTCTTAAAAAATGATGGGACTGACCGCGGTCCACATGGACAACCGGGCCGCCTCCGTTTTTCCTCATTTCTCTCAGCAGGTCCAGGATCATAATTTCCGCATCTTCTTCAAAATTTTTGTTGGAAATATGAAGCCAGCAGTTTTTTAGACAGGCCCGGGCCAGATTTTCTTCCGGTTTTCTGTGATGATAGTAGACAAGAGCGCTCCGGCTGCGGCTGACTTCTTCAGCCAGATTGGCCAGAAGTTCTGGCGACCTGTCTTTTCCCCGGCCGGAGATATAGATGGCTTTAAAAAGCTCGATATTACTCCAGAGCCCGGAATCTTCCGCAAGTTCGCCCTGAAGATAGTAGAAAAGACCGCAGCCCCGGGTCTTCAGGCTGAAATTAATGTGGTCCAGGACCTTAAAATCCGGCCTGGCCAGGTCGGAAGTATAGAAAGAAAAAGGAAAATCAGCCAGCAGCTCGAGTTCCTCCGGAGAATAGAACCCGGTATCCAGAAGGGCTATCTTTATTTTTCTGACAGCCGCTTTTTCCAGAATTTCCTTCAAGGCACAGAGTTCATACAGGTCGTCGCGGATAATTATCCGGCTTCCCTTTTCCAGCCGCTCAAGTTGAAGTTCCAGATCGTCTGTATTCATGGATTATAAAACTTAACACCTGAGCCGGTTGATGTCAATTATATACGGGCGAGGGGCAATGGGGTCATTCAATTCCGTAGGTGATGACCAGTAGAAGCTGACGGCTTCGCACCCGGATGGGTTTCCCCTCAGGTGTCAACACCGGTCCACTGTTAAGGTCGGGAAGTCCGAGCTCGTAACGCAACTCAACCTGCACCTTTCTTCTGTTGACAGCGGCCTCAAAGCCCGGACCCAGGACCAGAGCCAGGTCGGATTTACTGGTATAGCCTTTAATATCACCTTCCTCAACTTTCTCCAGTATCTGGCTGGCTTCTGGTCGGTAAAAGATCTGATAACGGTGAGACAGGATAAATGAGAATTCCGTTCCGGCCAGAAAATAAGGGCGCGATTTCTTCCAGAAACGGACTTTAAGGAGCAGAGGAAAGGAAAGTTCTCTCAACTGCAATTCAAAACGGTAGGAATCAAAGAGAAGGGTATCGATCCGGTACTGCTCGCCTGCCTCTTTGTACAGCACTTCAAGTTCCAGCCCCAGAAGCGGCGACAGGGAAAATTCCAGACCCAATCCCCCAAAAAAGGAAAACCTGTTATTCCTGAAGGGGCTCAAGGTGCTGCTGCCATCAAGAACCAGAGGGTAGTTTCCGGAAAAAGGACCGGGCCAGGGCCTGGAATAGGCGGAAAACAACGGTCCGAGAATTCTCTTAAATTCAACCGCCTGCAGGGAACAGGTCAACAGATAAAATATAAGAATAAAAAACAGGGCAAACTTCTTCATTCTGGCCTCCAGCCGGCACCTCGACTGCCCGGGAAATATGGCTTTAACCTGGCTGGCTTCAGCCTGATATAAAAAGGATAATTTTTGCCAGGGCCTTTGTCAATTTTTCTCCAGCCCGGAATTGGTGTCAACAAGAGAAGCCCGCGGAGTGTCCGCCCGGGCCGGGAAACAAGGCTAAGTTCGAAATGAGAATCCGGGTCAGACCAGTACTTTATTCCCGGCCCGGCTTTCTGCTCCGGTGTCGGCTACCGGCCAAAAATTCCAGGGATCGACAGAAATAAACCGGGTTGAGAGCCGGGCCGGTCTGGGGTATGATTTATGCGGTCGGATAA
>CAZDZU010000330.1:0-333 GCA_964509995.1 uncultured Eubacteriales bacterium
CCAGCGATCGGTCCCAGCGTTCGGGTTTAAGAAATGATAGCTTCCAGCCAGCGACCCAGTCTATATAACCCTTAAAATTTTCAACACAAAAATTCCTTTTCTCTTCCGGCAGACGATTCAGGTAGCGTCCAAAGGTAACCCTGACACTCAGAGCGACTATCAGGACAAAGCTGGTTATTCCGAAAAACATTCGCTTAACTCCTGTTCTCCGGGCCTGAGGAGCCGCTGGAAATGCCCGAGGCCCGTCCGGCCACCCTGATTATTACCGCCAGCAGCAGAAGACCCATGACCAGAATGCAGCCCGCCAGAACCAGCTTGAAAGCCGGCCTGACC
>CAZDZU010000330.1:343-2532 GCA_964509995.1 uncultured Eubacteriales bacterium
GACCAGAAACGTGAATCCGAACAGGAATTGATACAGGGAACCCGTCTTCATCAGGTAGGAACCGAGCATGAAATCGCGGTACAGGGTCTTGAGCGGAGATCTGGCTGAAATCTGTCCGAAGAAAATTTTAGACCCGGGACTATGACAATCGGTACAGCCGTTTTTACCCAGAGCCTGCTGGGCCGGCCTGACGTTATGAGCCAGGGGCCAGGAGATAGCCCGGGCAGCTGGATGTTCGCTTTCCTTGAGCCTTCCCCGGTCATTCAGGCTGAAGACAAATCCAGAGGCCACATAGGCGAATTTCTTGTCGGGTCTGTTTTCGGCCAGCTTTTTCAAAACCAGGGTCACCTGCTCTTCGGTGAATATTTCGGGACCGGAGCCGAGAGCGGCCAGGTTTCTAACCTGAAAATCGGAAAGAAATGGCCTGAATTCTTCATCTTCAAGCCAGCAGATTTCTGGAGCGGAAGCCGCCTCTCCCGACTTTTCCACCTTATCGAGATAGCCTTCAGTTATCCTGTAGATGTATTTTCCAGCCAGAAAAACCGGCTGGCGGTCGCCGGCCAAAGGTTTAAGATTCTGCAGCACGCTCAGAATCTTATCTTCAATTCCCGCCGGCGGGTCGTCGGGGTCGAATTCAGGCAGAAGAGTTCTGACTTCTTCATCTTTCAGCTGGACGGGTAAAAACCCGCCCCGACCGGATTCCCCGGAAAGAGGACTTTTTTCCAGCTGCCTGGTTTTAAGACCTCCGTCCACGTTCGGCTCGAACAGATATTCGTTTATGATCACCGCCGGATAAAATCCCTCCTCGGCCAGTGGAATAAGAGCATTCAGCAGCAAAGCCACATCCTGTTTGAGCGCCAGAACCTCTGGAGCGGCAGCCAGGATTTCCTGCCCATCGACCGGCACGATTTCGCGGCCCCGCATCTCGGCCCAGAAGGACGGCCACATCAACCTTTCCGGATAGATTTTTTTATCCGCTTCTCTCACAAACACCGGTTCCACAAGCCACGGATATTCAGAGGTCCAGACCGCCTTGCCGAAGATTCCCAGGCGATTAGCCCGGGCGGTATAGACAGCCTGGGGCTTTTTCTGCGGCAGCAGGCCCGAATGACAGACGGTGCAGGCCAGCCGCTCAAAGTGAACTTTCGGAATTCCCCTGTGGGCAGGCCTCGGAGCTCCAAGTTTGCCGGCGAACCCGAACCCGCCTTTCTCCGGTTGCTGGCCGAGATGACAGCCGGCACAGGTAAAATCTTCAGCTTTCAGTTTAGACCTCTGGAGCTTTTCTCCCTCAAAGCCCCTGACCATCTCATGGCTCAGGTCGTTGCGGTGGCAATCAACGCACTTCAATCCAGCTGCCTGGTGAACATCGCGCTCAACCTCAGCTCTGGACCTGGCCTGCCGCGAGGTTACCGCATGACAGGCTAAACAGCGGTCGTCCTCTGGCCGCGGCAGTTCCAGAACCGCATTGTTTTTGCTGTCAAAAAAATTTGGGTTGTACCTTACCCTGGGAACAACTGCCCACTCGTGATCATCGGGGTTGGGGCCATCAGCTATCGTCCAGGTGGAAGGCAAACGGGAGGCCATCCCGACCACCTCGCCAAGACCGGAAGCGGCCGTAGCCGCCCAGCGGAAATTTTCCCTCATCACCTGCCTGACCCATTCAGAATGGTCCTGAAGTGGCGACCGGTGGTGGCAGCCGAGGCAGTTTATTTCCAGCTTGCCCGAGACCGCCCAGCGGGAATCCGGGGTCTGGTTTTCTTCACCCGGTTCACCGGGTCCCCCGCCGTTGAGGTTCCTGGCGAATAAGGTTACAAATTTCCAATCGCTCATCCCGAGTTGCTCCGGCGACCAGAAGCCAGGATATTTCTGATAAGAAACCGGAAGCTGAACGCCCGTCTTTTCATCCACGAGGAACCAGGGCTCGGTCCGGCGGTCAATAGCGGGCCTTTGCCGGAAATTAAAATGGGTGCCCTGACTGACAGTGGAATAACTGTGGCAGGGTTCACAGGAATAACGACTGGAAAAAGGCAGGGAGTCAGGGGAGGCCGGGACTATTTTCTGGTTAAACTCGTCGTTAAGGGGAAGGCGATGCAGTGGCGAAAGCTGGCTTCCCGACCAGTCTTTTTTTTCTTCCGCCTTGAGCTTTATCATCTGTTCCGGACCTGACTTATTTTTAGCCTCCAGGAGCC
>CAZDZU010000331.1:0-2496 GCA_964509995.1 uncultured Eubacteriales bacterium
GGCCAGGCTGACCCCGGGAGACCCCTTTACTGTTAAAGATATCAGCACAAGTGAAGTCATGATTGCTGCCGCGCTGGCATCACGTGAGGAAGACCAGGACCCCATTGACCTTGCTGTTCTCAGCGGAATCAAGGATAAAGGCAGGCTCAAGTCCTACACCATAGAGCATTTTATGCCCTTTGACCCGGTGCACAAACGCACCGAAGCCCTGGTGAAGGGGCCGGACGGAAAGCAGTTCAAGGTAACCAAGGGAGCACCGCAGGTTATCCTGGCTCTCGATAAAAATGAGAATTGTCCTTTTTTTTTGAATGGACATCAATAAAAATATCGTTATATTTAAAACTGAAGCAAATAGCAGGAGGAACCATGAGAAATAAGTATCTGGATATAATTCTTTTTTTTCGCCGCTCTTATGAAAAAGTTCAGGCTCTGAACCTGGCATTGTTGAGAATAACCTGCTGGCTGCTGATTGTCTTTCTGCTGATCAACAGTTTTTCCTGTGCCGTCAACCCGGTCACCCAGAAACGGGAATTGATGCTGCTCAGCCGCTCGGATGAGATAGCCCTTGGCCAGCAGACCGACGCCGAAGTCACCGCCACCTACAGCCTTTATCCGGACAGCAACCTGAACCAGTACATTTCGGGAGTCGGGAAAAAATTGACTGCGGTCAGTCATCAGCCTGACCTGGAATTCCGCTTCAAGGTGCTGGACAGCCCGGTGGTCAATGCCTTTGCCGTTCCGGGCGGATTCGTCTATATGACCAGGGGCATCCTGGCCTATCTCAACGACGAAGCTGAACTGGCCGGAGTGATGGGCCACGAGATCGGGCACGTGACCGCCCGCCACAGCGCTAAAATGTACAGCCAGGCTCAGGTGGCCCAGGTCGGACTGGTGGTGGGAGCGGCAGTTTCCAGGACTTTCCGCAAGTTTGCCGGCCTGGCCGAAGCCGGGCTGACGGTGCTCTTTTTAAGCTTCAGCCGCGAGCATGAAAGACAGGCCGATGACCTCGGTGTGCTCTATGCCTCCAGGGCCGGCTATGAAGCCAGCCGGATGTCTAATATGTTCGTTACCCTCCAGAAGCTTAATCCCCAGCCGGGAAAGGACGGATTGCCGACCTGGTTATCCACTCACCCCGACCCGCCCGACAGGATAGAAGCCATCAGGAAAGCTGCGGCCGAATGGCGGGCAGCCAACCCCGGGACAGGACTGGCCGTTAACCGGGACCAATACCTGCGAGTGCTGGACGGTCTGGTGTTCGGTGAAGACCCGAGACAGGGCTATGTAAAGAATAACCTCTTCTATCATCCCCAGATGACTTTTCAATTTCCGGTTCCGACCGACTGGAAGGTCAACAACACCGCCTCTCAGGTTCAGATGATTTCACCCAAAGAAGATGCGGCCATGGTGCTGTCCTTCGCCCGGGGAAATACACCGGATGAAGCGGCTGAGACTTTCGTTAACCAGAACAAAGTAAATGTCATTAACTCCGACAGCAGGAATATCAACGGCTTCCAGACCCGGCAACTGCAATTTACTCTTCAAACGGAGGAAACCAGTATTACCGGCCTGGCGCATTTTATCCAGAAGGATAATAAAGTGCTGATGTTTCTGGGTTATACGGAGAGCAACAGGTTCAACGGCTATGCCCAGACTTTCGCCGGCACTCTTGGCGGATTCAAGCCGCTGACCGACCCGGCCCGGATCAACGTCACTCCTGAGAAACTCAAGATCATTAAAGTCACCAGAACCGATACTCTGGGCAACATATTGAAGGGATACGGATATGACGAGACCCGGCAGAAACAGCTGGCCATCATGAACGCCATGGAGCTCACGGATAAGGTTCCGGCCGGCACCCTCCTCAAAACCATCTCCCGATAAATCTGGAACAGGGGACACCTTAGAGTGTCCCCTTTTTTGGCCCGGACCGATTAGAGATCCGTCTGTTAGAACCACCCATAAAAGGTGGGACATTGTAGAGTGCCCCCTTTTCCGAGTGGAAAACTACTCCTGGTGTTTGAAAGGATGAATATCGGCGCTTTCTTTCTGTTGATTCCGACCTGTCGGCCAGAGTATTATTTTAAGATGAAAGCCCGAACGCCAAAAAAGAGGCTCTGACCCTTCCTGCAGGTGAAGGAGATACTGACCCAACAATACCCGACATGCCGAAAAATCAGAATCGGGTTGGCTCTAGAATGCCAGCCCGACTTAAAAGGAGGGATCAATGAAGAGAAGGAATTTTATCAGGCAAGCCATGGCCGCGATGCCTGTAACCGCCGGACTATGGCTCGGTGAAGGACTTCTTTCCACCTTCCCCTCATCCATTAACACAGAGAAAGACAGCTCTCTTGCTGAAAGTCGGCCCTCGACAATCAGCAGGTCGGGAAATAATCAGGCTGTCCCGCAGGCTGCAAAGAACCTCTCTGAACTAAGGCCGATTGAGCTGCCGGAGCCGGAAAGAAGCGGGGGAAAAACTGTGCTGGAAGCTCTGTGGCT
>CAZDZU010000332.1:0-2483 GCA_964509995.1 uncultured Eubacteriales bacterium
CTTTTGAACCTTGGCCGAAGATGGTCTTCTTCATCTCCACAAAATTGCCCACATGGCTCCCCCGGCGTAAACGGGTTTCCGGTCTCAACCTGGAAAACGGACCGACCCGGGCTTCGTCTTCTATCAGGCAGCCTTCTATAACCGTGGCTCCGAACACTTTCACTCCATTCCCAAGACGGCTGTCGACGATGTGGCAGTGAGGATAGATCAAACAGTTCTTCCCCAGGCGGCTCCTGCCTTCAATAATGACTGAAGGGTAAATTACCGTCCCCGCCCCGACTTCAACCCCGGAGTCGATCCAGACCGAAGTCGGGTCAAGAAAAAACACTTCCTTTCTCTCCAGTTCGCTTATTTTGCTCTGCCGCAGATATTCCGCCACCAGTGAATAATCAGCCAGGGAATTAACGGGGATGAAAGAGTTGCGTTCGGCTTCTTTCACCCAGTAAAAACCTATGCTCAGGCCAGCTGCCCAGGCCTCCTCAACCAGGGTCACCACATCCAGCTGCCCCCCTGGTTTGAAAGGTCGTACCCGGCTCAGCCATTTCCTGTCGCCGTCAAAAGAAACCAGGGCCAGGCCGGGATGGACAAAGTATTCTTCGTCCGACCGGTCAGAGGAAAATCTCACCCTTTCTCCCACCAGGGTAAGGTCATGACCGGCTTTTTGATGGAAGGCAATTATTTTTTTTATGAAACCGTCTTCCTTGGGAAAAAATTCTGGCGAAAGAATCATCAGCTGACCGCCGGTCTTTCCTCTCTTAATACTTTCCAGCAGAACCGAAAGAGAAGACGACAGCATCCCGGAAGGAAGCAAACGGACCACGCGTTTCCAGGATTTACGGACATCCACCGGGCCGGCTGCCAGCAGGCCTATACGCTGTGGACTGAGTTTCTTAAGGATTGCCAGCCGGCTCCTGAGCAAAGCAGGGCCAGAAATCATGGAAGGCAGGTTTCGCTTCTGGCTGACTGAAACCTCATCCCCGCAGGCCAGAACCAGGAGTCTTTTGTTCATGAAAGCTTTACCAGAACCTTAAACCTTTTATCTTCCCAGATAGATTCGAAGTCCGGTTCGTTCTGGGCCATAACGGCCAGGGATTTATCTTTCTGCAGAGCTTTTTTCAGGGACTCCAGCCCTTCCTCAACCTGTCCGGCCTGGACGTAAGCCGTGGCCATCAAGTAAAAGATCCTGGCTTCTTCTCTTTTTAGCTCCAGTGCCTTTTCAAGAAGCTTGAGAGCGGCCGGGTAATCACCCTGGTTGATTCTCATCTGGGCGTAAAAAAGATAATCCTCGATATTGCGGGGGGAAATGGACTCTTTCTTAGAACCCCTCTCACAGATGCTGATATAGACTTTAGCCCGGTCAACCAGCTCGTGTTCTTCGGGATAGGTTTCGACAAGCTCCTTGAAGGAAGCAAGAGCCTTATCGTGGTCGTTCTTGCGGAAATCCTTTATGCCCTGATTGTAGAGGGCCAGGGCTTTTTGATAGTCATCTTTTCTCTTGGCTTCGCTCACTTCTCTCTCCTGACGATTCTAACTTAAGTTTTTGCTATTTTACAACATGGGAACCAGTTAATCAAGCTGACGGGGTAAGGGCAAAATATTGTGTCAGGATGATGCCAAAGCTCAATTTTTGTGCTAAAATCCCTGCGTGAAAGCGCTTCTGGCTGATATTCTTGATAGGCTTTACCGAAAAGAAATTACCCCCCGGCAGGCCCTGGAAAAGCTCCATCATTTCCCCTACCAGGACCTGAAATTTGCCAAGGTGGATCACGCCCGGGAGCTGAAGCGGGGCACGCCAGAAGTCATCTTCGGTCAGGGTAAAACTCCGGAGCAACTGGTAAAAATTGCCACGGCCATAATGAAAAAGGGCAGCAATCTGTTGATAACCCGCCTGTCACCCGAAAATTACAGAAAGATCAGGAATCGACTGAAAGCTGGCCGCTATCATGAACAGGCGAGATGCCTGACTGTAATAAGAACCAGCCCTCCCCAAGGAAAGGGAAAGGTGGCAGTAATTTCAGCCGGAACCTCGGACGTTCCTGTGGCTGAAGAAGCTGCCCTGACGGCCGAATTCTTCGGCAACACCGTCGACCGGGTTTATGACGTGGGCGTGGCCGGGCTGCACCGCCTGCTGGGACATTACGACCTGATAAAGGAAGCCAGAGTGCTGGTGGTGGTGGCCGGAATGGAAGGGGCTCTCCCCAGCGTGGTGGCTGGACTTTTCCGGGCCCCAGTCATAGCTGTTCCCACCAGCGTTGGCTACGGAGCCAGCTTTCAGGGTCTGTCCGCCCTGCTGGCCATGCTTAATTCCTGCCCCGGCGGAGTGGCTGTGGTTAACATAGACAACGGATTTGGCGCTGGCTACCTGGCCAGCCTGATTAACCACCTATGATTTTTCTGGCTGAAAAAATTAGTTTTTCCCTGGCGGTCAGCTTGACAACTGCCGGGGGCGAACCTATTTTATATGAGAAAAGCATACCTTACGT
>CAZDZU010000333.1:0-2476 GCA_964509995.1 uncultured Eubacteriales bacterium
TCCCCTTTCATCACAA
The DNA here is from genome assembly GCA_964509995.1 of uncultured Eubacteriales bacterium. GTDB lineage: Bacteria > Acidobacteriota > Aminicenantia > Aminicenantales > Saccharicenantaceae > Saccharicenans. Next base: position 17 of record CAZDZU010000333.1, read on the forward strand.
TGGCCTTCAATCAGGATTTTAGCGGTCCGGAATTTTTTCAGCCAGCCGGCGTTGGCTTCCAGCACCGGAACGGCGTCGGGCCGGATATTGTACTTGTCATAATCAAAATAAATCATGGTTAGCGGTTTTTCCTGGTTGATTTCTTCCAGAGTTTTCTTCAGGAAGACTTCTTCTTCCGTCAGGACGGGTTCTTTAATGACCGGTTCTTCCACCTTTTCAACCTTTGGTTGTTCCTGAGCCTGGGGTGGCGGTGGTGGCGGAACCTCCTTAGCTTTCTTTTTGCAGGAAGCGGCAAATGATAATACCAGGATTACCATCAGAAAAAGCACCATAAATTTTCTCATAACTCCTCCTAATCGGTTGCTGGCTCAAAAACCTACCTCAGAGCCAATCAATTTATACAATGAAGCTTTCGGACTGTCAACACAATGACGGGCTCAATTGGTCCAGCTGGCCAGCTTATTTTCTCCCCGGGAAGTCAGGCAGCGCAGGTTGCTGGCGTCGTAATCAACGGAATAGATTTGAATGCTGCCGGACAGATTGGAAGAGAAGATGATATGCCGTCCGTCGGGCGACCAGCTCGGCGATTCGTTCCGGGCCCTGGTTTCGGTGAGCTTGGTGATTTTGTTTGTTTTTAGATTGAGAACATAAATATCAAAAAAGTTGTCGACTCTCGAGACAAAGGCAATCCTCTCGCCGTCTGGGGACCAGGCCGGGGCATCAAGATAGTTTCCCCCGAAACTGACCTTGCGGACATTACCTCCCTCGGCATCCATGATATAAATCTGGGGAGTGCCGGTCCGGTCGGAGGTAAAGGCTATTTCCCGGCCGGTCGGCGACCAGGTGGGGGCAGTATCGATGGCGCTGTTAAAGGTAATTCTCCGGACGTTGCTCCCGTCAGCATTGGCCACATAGATCTCGGCATTGCCGTCCCGGGTGGAGCAAAAGGCGAGTTTTTTCCCGTCGGGGGAGAAGGCTCCCGAAAAATTGGTCCCCCTGGTGGAAACCGGGACCAGTTTACCTTCATAAGGATAGAGGAGATAAAGGTCGGGATTTCCCGTTCGGTAGGACGTAAAAACAATAGCCCTCTGGTCGGGCGACCAGGCCGGCATGTAATCCCGCCATTTGTTGAAGGTCAGCCGGGTTTGATTGGCTCCGTCATAATCCATCATATACAGTTCATCGTTGCCGTCGCGGCTGGAGACAAAAACAATCTTGGTGGTGAAGTAAGGCTTCTCGCCGTAAAGCTTCATCAGCTCGTCGGCCACCCGGTGAGCCACCAGACGGAAGACCGACGGCTCGGCCTGGTAGCGCTTGCCCAGGATCATTCTTTCGCTCTTGACATCATAGATTTTGACCTCGAAGATGATCCGCTTCTCGGACTGACTGACCTCGCCCGCCACCAGAATTCTGGTCTGAATTGATTCCCAGTCCTTAAAGAAAATTTCTTTCGGGTTCAGCGGGCGGATGTAATTGAGATGCTCCCGCGGCACCAGAGAGAACACCCGGCTGTAGCGCAGGTCATCGGCCAGAACCTGGTGGATGGTCTCGGCTGCTTCCCTGGCCTCGGCCGAAGAGGTATCAGAGATGAAAGGCGGCAGGGCCAGGGAAATGGCCGGGACTCCTTCCCGTATTGTCAGGACAATTTCCTGCTGGGGGAACAGAATTGAACCGCCGGCAGTAAGAATGACGAATAAGAGAATCCAGATGGCTGATCTTTTCATTTGCTCCGCTCGAAAATAAGATGGACTACCAGGTAGTCGTTCTCAAAATCCCTTGGCAGTGGCGGGAAAGGAGCGGCCAGCTCCACCGCCCTTCTGGCCGTCAGGTCCAGGGCCGGAAGTTCCGAGGGTTGTTCTATCTTCAGGTCGGCGATCTGTCCATTGCGAAGAATCTTGAAATAGACCACCGACTGGTACTCTCCGCTGTAATCGAGATTGCTGGTGGCAGTGAACCAGTTGGAAGAAACCCGGTCGATTATGATCTGGAGGTAATAGGTAAACGGAAAGGACGAAGTCCCCATGGGATCGCCATAGCCGAAGCCAGAGCCGCCCGGGCCTTCACCGACGCCGATTCTCAGTCCGGAACCACCGCCACCACCGCTGCCGGTTCCGCCAGCCTGGCCGGTTTCTGTGCCTTTACCAGCTGGGGTAACGGCTCCGGGTTGAGGGGCGGAAATTTCAGTCTTTTTGACCGGGGCCGGCTTCTTGCTTGACGGTCTGGCTTTTTCAACCGGATGGCGGAGTGCTGATTCGTTTGAGGTCTGGGTTTTCTGAGGAACGGTCAGTTCTTTCATGGTTTCTTTCTGAGGTGCTGGAGACGCAGCTCCCGGTTTTCCTCCGGCCGGTCCAGCACCCGTTCCCCTGCCCCCGCCACCTCCTCCACCAGGCAGACCGACAAGATTCAGGTTAACATAATGAATCATTCCGGTTTTTTGGGGACCGGCCAGCTGATTGGAAA
>CAZDZU010000334.1:0-2467 GCA_964509995.1 uncultured Eubacteriales bacterium
AAAGTTATGTCAATGAGAAGACTAAGCCTGGCTATATTCATATTATTAATAATTCTGTCCACCACCCTTTCTGCCCAACAGATTATCGAGAAAATTGAGGTTGTCGGCAACAATCGTATTTCCCAGGAAACCATCGTCTATTATCTGTCTTCACGGGAGGGTGATTACTACAACGAGGCCCTGCTGAAGAAGGATTTCAAGGTTCTCTGGTCGACTGGCTTTTTCTCCAACCTCAGGATAGAGGAGCTGGACGGAACCAGGGGCAAGATCATCAGGATTTTTGTTGAGGAAAACCCGGTCATCAAGAATGTGGTTTTCCGCACGGGAAAGAAGGTTAAAGAGAACGATATAGTCAATAAGCTTAAGGAAAAGGATGAGTATATTGCGGCTCATTCTCATTACAATCCCTACCGGGTGCAGAAAGCCAGGAAGACGATAAAAGAACTCCTGGAAGACAAGGGGTTGCAGGCAGCTCGCCTTGATGCCGAACTGATAACCAGGGCCAATAACGAAGTGGATCTGGTGTTCAGGATAGATGAAGGAGCCAGACTGCGGGTGGGGGAGGTGGTCTTTGTCGGCCGGACCAAGATTCCCGATAGCTTCCTGGTGGAGGCGATGAAAGACAACCGGCAGCACAGCCTGTTTAACTGGATTGCCAACAAGGACGTTTTCAAGAAAAACAAGCTGGAAGAAAATCTGGCCGAAATCAAGAAGAAACTCCAGGAATATGGCTATATGGAAGCCAGCGTCGGCGAGCCCAGGTTCGAGGAAATTACCAGGAAAAACGTTCTGTTCAGCAAGCAGAAAATGATGCGGATAATCGTCCCGGTGGACCCCGGCCATGTTTACCGCACCGGTGAAATCAAGATTGAGGGAAACAAGTTCTTCACCTCCAGATATCTCCAGAGTCTGGTCAAGCTGCAGCCCGGAGATATTTACAGTTCCAAGAAGCGGGAAAAAACTGTGGAATCGATGGGGGAGAGTTACCGCAATTTTGCCTTCCTCTATGCCCAGGTAATCCCGGTTGAAAACCTGGACCCCAAAAAGAAGCTGGTTAATGTGACCTTCAACATCCAGGAAGGAGAAGTGGCTTTCCTGAGGCGCCTGGAATTCAAGGGCAACACCTTTACCAAGGACAAGGTGCTGCGCCGGGAGTTCCTGATGCGCGAGGGCGACCGCTTCAGTCTGGCCGTTTTCAAGGACAGTTTGTTAAGGCTCAAGCAGCTGGGGCTGGTGGACGTGGAAAAAGAACCAGATATCAAGCCCGACCCGGAAAATCCCACCCAGATAGATGTCAATCTGAACGTCAAGGAGCTGCAGCGGAATAACATTCAGTTTACCGCCGGCTACAGCGGTTATGAGGGCACTTTTGTAGCTTTCAGCTACTCTACCGTCAATTTTCTGGGAACAGGGGAAACTCTGGACCTGACCCTGCAGCACGGCAAGAGAGTAAAAAATTATAGCTTTGGCATGAGTCTGCCGTACATCTTCGACAAGCCGATGACCGTCGGCTTTAACGTCTTTGACCGGAAGATTACGATTCCCTACCTTTATAACCAGTTTGCCAGGGGCATCAGGCTGACTTACGGGACCAGAGTTTACGGCTACCTGAGATTTAACCTTAACTACAGCTTCCAGAAGCAGGTCATGGAAACTCCGAGTTATGATAGCGAGGAAGGACAGCAGTATTATTACAATCCTTATTTTTATCCGGGCAAGTATTTTGTCAGCGCCCTGGAACCCGTCCTCTATCAATCAACCATAGATAGCCCGCTGACACCCAGCCGGGGAACGATGTACACAGTGGCCTTCAGATACGCCGGTAACTTCCTGGGTGGAGATGTTCATCTTTACCGCCCGAGGTTCGAGTTTGCCCGCTACCAGCCTCTGTGGGGCAAACATGTCCTCGGCCTTCATGTCGAGTACCAGTTCATAAAGCCGCTGGGCAACAATGAAGTACCCTACTGGGAAAGATTTTTCCTGGGCGGCGAACAGTCGATCCGCGGTTATGAGTATTACACCGTCGGTCCCCGGGACGAAAAAAACATCTTGATCGGCGGGGTAAAATCTTTGATCTTTAATGTTGAATACATAGTCCCCCTGGGCGGACCGCTCTACGGCATCCTGTTTTATGATGCTGGCAACGCTCTGCTGCAGTCGGAAAAATTCAGCCCCAAGAACATGTTCAGTTCAGCCGGCCTTGAAGTTCGGGTTTTTGTGCCAGCCCTGCGGGTGCCTTTCCGGCTGATTTTTGCCTATAACAACAGAAAAATTTACGCGGATGATTCCAATTTTGCCTTCCGCTTTGCGGTTGGCACCACATTCTGAGGTGCGAAATCCCTTTATCTTTTAATAAGAAAAGTGTAAAATTATCAACTATCAATTTTAGGAGGATTGGAAATGCGCAGAAAACTGACAACGGTTTTACTACTGGCAACCATGCTGATTGCCTGCAGCCTTCTGGCCA
>CAZDZU010000335.1:0-2465 GCA_964509995.1 uncultured Eubacteriales bacterium
GGACGAGGTGGCCAGGGAACGGTGGTAGCTTCTAAAGTACTGGCTGATGCTCTGGCCAAAGAGGGCAACTATGTCCAGGCATATCCGGAGTTCGGGGTGGAGCGGAGAGGTGCTCCTGTCTTTGCCTTCATCCGGATTGACAACAAACCCATCTACGACAAGAGCAAGATTTACAACCCGGACCATGTGGTGGTGGTTGACCCCACCCTGGTAGAAGCGATTGACGTAACAGAAGGACTCAAAGACGGTGGCTATATCATCATCAACAGCAACAATCCACCAGAACACTTCAAGTTCCCGCCCAAGTACAGGGTTTTTACCATTGACGCCACGGAAATCGCGGTCAGACACAAGCTGGGCACGCTGGCCGCACCCATCGTCAACACCGCCATTACCGGAGCGGTCATCAAAATCCTGAACCTTACCAGGCTGGAGTCTCTGGTGGAAGCTATTAGAGAAGGCATCCCCATCAAGCCGGAAGACAACGTCAGGGCGGCCATCGAGGCCTATGAACGGGCCTGAAGGAGGAACTTATGAGCAAAAAGAAAGAAGCCAGAAAAATAGTTTTTGAATCGGAAAAAGAAATGCCGGCCGTGCCCATGTCCCTGGGTTCAATGCTCTATAACAAGACCGGGGCCTGGCGCAACATCAAGCCGGTCATAGACCTGTCAAAATGCATAAAATGCGGAATCTGCTGGAAATTCTGTCCCGATGCTTCAATCGACATTGTGGATGACTGGCCGCAGATAAATTACGTTTACTGCAAGGGTTGCGGATTGTGCGCTGAAGAATGTCCGCAAAAATGCATCGCCATGGTCGAGGAGGAAAAATGAAGAAAGTAATAATGGGAAATCATGCCCTATCTTATGGGGCCATGTTATCGAGGGCTCAGGTCATTGCTGCTTATCCTATCACTCCCCAGACCCAGGTGGTGGAGCTTCTGTCGGAAATGTGCGCCGATGGCACCCTGAACGCCAAATTCATAAAAGTTGAATCCGAACATTCGGCCATGGCCGCCTGTCTGGGTGCTTCTCTGGCCGGAGCCAGGACTTTCACCGCCACTTCGTCTCAGGGGCTGGCCCTGATGCACGAAATGCTCCACTGGGCGGCCGGGGGACGGATGCCGGTGGTCATGGGCAATACCAATCGGGCCATGGCCCCGGGCTGGAGCATCTGGACCGACCAGAATGACAGCCTTTCAGAAAGGGATACCGGCTGGATACAGTTTTACTGCTCTTCCAACCAGGAAGTTCTGGACACTGTCATCCAGGCCTTCAAGGTCTCAGAAAAGATAATGATTCCCAGCATGATTGTCCTGGATGCCTTTGCTCTCTCCCATACCTACGAAGTTGTGGAAATTCCCGAGCAGGACAAAGTAGACCGGTTCCTGCCCCCATTCAATCCCCCCTGGCGTTTAAATCCTGACGATCCCCATGCTTTTGGGGGACTGACATCGCCCGACCATTATATGGAGCTCCGTTATAAGCTTCAAAAAGATATGGAAAAGGTTCCAGCTCTGGTAGAGGAGACCGGAAAAGAATATGAACAGTTTTTCGGTCGCTACCTGGGCGCGGTGGAAGAATACCGCTGCAGCGATGCTGAACTGGTCTTTGTAACCTCGGGCACAGCCGGTTACACGGCCAGGGTGGCAGTGGATGAACTCAGGGAAAAGGGCATCAAAGCCGGAAATCTCAGAATAAAACTTTTCCGTCCCTTCCCCTTCGAAAAAGTCAGAGCTATCCTGTCCCGGGTTCCGAAGGTCGCGGTTCTCGACCGCAACATCTCCTACGGACATCACGGGATCTTTTACCAGGAAGTGAAATCAGCCCTGTACGGACAGCCCCGTTCCCCGCTTCTTTTCGGCTTTATTGCCGGGCTCGGCGGCCGCGATATCACCAGAGATTCCTTCAGGGAAATCGCCGAGTACGCACTGAAAAAGAATAGAGCTGAAGAAGAAATAGTCTGGATAGGAGTGAAAAAATGAGTAAAGAAAGAAAAATGACCTTAACCATACCGCGGGAGGAATTCATGAGTCCGGGACACCTGGCCTGTCAGGGGTGTGGCGCCTCGCTGGCCATGCGTCTGGCCCTTAAAGGTCTGGGGCAGAGAACCATTGTCTGCATTCCCGCCTGTTGCTGGGCGGTAATAGACGGTCCCTTCCCGCATTCCTCCCTGGATATACCCATTTACCACTGTGCCTTTGAAACCGCCGCCTCTTCCGCTTCCGGGGTCAGAGCCGGACTGGATATGATTGGCGACACCGAAACCACCGTCCTGGCCTGGGCTGGAGATGGCGGAACCTTTGATATCGGGCTCCAGTCCCTCTCCGGAGCAGCCGAGCGTAATGACGACATTATCTACACCTGCTATGACAACGAAGCCTATATGAATACCGGCATCCAGCGAAGCTCGGCCACCCCCGTGGGAGCCTGGACCACCACCACCCCGGTCAAACACTATAAGAA
>CAZDZU010000336.1:0-2454 GCA_964509995.1 uncultured Eubacteriales bacterium
CAGAGAAGGCTGGGCATTGTCGCCATCTATCAGCAGGGCTATCTTGCGGCTCTTTTCGTCGGTAAAACTTTCAATCATTTTTTGCTCCTATTGATTAATGATTAATTTAAGTTAAACGATTTGCGCAATGAAATCTCCCTCCTATTATTGCACATCTTGGGTAAAATTATCAAAATAGAATGGTGGGGACTCCGTTTTCTCGATGGATCAGACTGGAAGAAGGGTTCTGACCGTAACTTTTCCCAATCGACCTTCCTCCGCCCGGACTCACGGCGTGGAGTCCTCAGGCTGGGCACAGGGCAGGGCTGAAGCTGGATTACCCTGCTGAAATCATTGACAGCAATGGCGGAAAAAGAGATGCTTACCAATAGATTGTGGCGGAGCGGATGCTTCCGCCCATCCCGCTCAAGGAGGCAGGAGAGAACATGAACCTCGGGACCAGCGCCTTTATCCTGTCGATAGTGGTTTCAGCCGTGGTGGCCATCATCACCGATTCCCGGAACCAGAAATTTCTTGCCTACTTCTTCCGGCCCTTCACCATAATGCTGATGATCGGTCTGCTCATCGAAACCCGGCCTTCTTCTTTCTACCGGAACGCCATCGCCGTCGGCCTGGGTCTCTGCCTGCTGGGCGAGGCCATGATGATGTTAAAAAAGAAGCGTTTCCTGACCGGGCTGGCATTCTTCCTCGGAGCCCTGGCCGTGTTCACGGTTGCCTTCTACAGCCGGGTTACCCGGGAATTCCTGAGCTGGCCGGTCATTCCCCTGGTCCTTCTGGCGGCGGTGGTGCTTTTTCTGACCTGGCCGGGGACCAAACGCCAGCGGGTGCCGGTCCTGTTCTACCTGCTGGCTCTACTGACCATGGTCCGGGTGGGCCTGGAGCAGCCCCATCAGCTGGCCGGGACCGGACCCTGGCTGGCCGCGGCCGGAAGCCTGCTTTTCCTGGTTTCCGACACTCTTCTGGCTCTCGACCGGTTCTGGCGTCCTTTCCGGGGTGCCCAGATAGCCATACTTTCAACCTTCTATTCAGGTCTGCTTCTCATCACTCTTTCCGTGTGAATAATCATCCTCCGCTGAGCTTTAAATCACCCCGAATGGTGATTGATTTTTCCCGGATAAAATTATTAAATTACCCCTTACGAGGAGGCAGGCGATGGAGTTGCATCTTCAGACCCTGATTGACAGCATCAGCGACGCCGTGGTGGCAGTTGACTCGTCGGGCAAGGTCATCATCTGGAATCCCGGGGCCGAGCAGATGTTCGGCTATAGAAGGAAGGAAGCCATCGGCCGGGCCATCGATGAGTTGATCGGTGGCCCGCAAGAAAAAGAAGCCAGGAAAATCACCCGAAACATCCTGAATCGGCGGGTTTCCAATTTTGTCGCCACGCGCTACAGGAAGGACGGAAAACCGGTTAACGTCAGCATTTCTGCTTCTCCTGTTGTTTACAAGGATCTCCTGATGGGAGGAGTAGCCGTCTACAAAGATATAAGCGAACTTGTCCAGAAGGACAGGCTGCTGGCCCATACCAACAGGCTGCTTCGAGCCATCAGCGACATCAACCAGATGATTATTCAGGTCAAAGAGCCATCGGAACTGCTGGACCGGGCGGCCCGCAGTCTGATGGAGGACGGGAAATACAGGCTGGTAAGAATGGTTCTGGTAGACGAGCACTTAAACCCCGTAAAATTCATAGGCCAGGGAGACCAAAAGATTCTCCGTCGCTTAACTCCCTGTCTGGAAAAAGTCCTGCGGAACAAACGCTCCCTGTTCATCCCGGAGGTCGGGAAGAGCCCTCTCTGTAAAAAATGTTCCCGGCAGAAAAAGGGAGGCTGGGCGGCCTGCTTCCTGCTGGAGCACAACCGGGAAATATTAGGAGCCATGCAGGTCGGCTATGCCAGTGATATCTTCAGCCAGGCAGCCGAGACCAAACTCCTGGAAGAAATCGCCGGCGACCTGGGGTTTGCCCTGTATTCGATAAAAAAGGACCGGGAAAAACAAAGGGTGGAAGCCGAGCTCAAGAACCTGCAGCAGTTTCAGGAAAAAATATTGACCAGCCTGGCCGAAGGGGTGGTGGTGGAGAACGCCAGCGGACACATAACCTATGCCAATCCCGCCCTGGAGAAAATGCTCGGTTATAATCCGGGTGAACTGCTGGGAAAACACTGGAGCGTCTTCATTCCCGAAGATCAGTTAGAGCTGGTTAAACGCAAATCGCGAGCCCGGCATTCAAAGACTCAAGAACGCTACGAAACCAGACTGAAGGCCAGAGACGGCCAGGTGATCCCGGTCCTCATTCATGCCCATTCCATCTTTGACCGGAAAAAATTCAGCGGGGTGGTCTCGGCCATTACCGATATCTCCAACCTGAAAAAAATCGAGGAAGACCTGAGAATCTCCAGAGAAGAAGCCCTCTCGGCCAGCAAAGCCAAGAGTGAATTCCTGGCCAACATGAGC
>CAZDZU010000337.1:0-2448 GCA_964509995.1 uncultured Eubacteriales bacterium
GTCCAGGAAACCCTTTTTCCCGAAAAAGGTAGTGAACAGGGTGGCCAGAAGAAATATGGCCACCAGCAGATAGAAAAACTTTTTTCTGGTCGAGGGGTGACTGGAGGGCCTGACCTTTTCCATCACAGAAGCTCCAGCCCGGCCCGGAGCAGAGCCCGGGCTTCTTTTGCGCCTCCAGCCTCGGCATAACAGCGAATAAGTGGTTCGGTACCGGAAAACCTCAAAATCAGCCAGCGATCATCATCGAAATCGAGCTTCAAGCCATCCATGGTCTCAACCGACTGCACCACTCTTTTTCCCAGACGGCCAGGCGGATTCTTGATCAGGGTTTCCAGCTTCCTGGCCGTGTCCGGAGTTAGTTTTATGTTCTGCTGGACCCCGACCATCAGGCCATATTTTTTGAAAAGCTGCTGCAGAAGCTGGGACAGGCTCAATCCGCAGACAGCTACCATCTCAGCCACCAGCAACCCGGCAAAAATTCCGTCTTTTTCTGGCAGGTGGTCCCGAACGGCCAGGCAGGCGCTCTCCTCTCCCCCGAATATGATTTTGTTCTGGAGAAACAGGTCAGCCATATACTTGAAACCAACCGGGGTGCGATAGAGAGGCACATCGTAATGCCTGGCAATGCGGTCGATCAGGTGGGTGGTGGTCACCGACCTGGCTACTCCTCCGCGCCAGCCCTTTATCGCCAGCAGGTATTCCAGGATTAAAGCCAGGATATAATTCGGGATAACCACCTCGCCCTTCTCATTCACCACACCGAAGCGATCTCCGTCGGCATCGGTCGCCAGACCGAGCGCACAATCCTTTTCCCTGACCATTTTCTTAAGCTCGGCCAGGTTGGTTTCGGTACACGAAGGGGAAATGCCCCCGAAGTAGGGGTCGATGTAGCCGTGCATCACCTCAATCGGAATTCCGTTCTCTTCCAGGATTTCATCCAGATATTCCCGGCTGGTTCCGAACAACAGGTCGACACCGATCCTGATTTCCGATTTTCTTATGGCTTCAAAATCAATTTTGTTCTGCAGGAATTCCAGATAATCGTTCTGCAGGTCCACGCTGTGAATATAGGAACGGTCCGGGTAATAATGAGGAGCCACGATTTCCGGCCGGATTTTTTCTACTTCTCTTTCTATCTGGTCGGTAACTTCCGGAAGAGCCGGAGCCCCGCTGGCCACATTAAATTTCAACCCGTTGAATTCTGGCGGGTTGAACGAGGCGGTGAAATTTATCCCGCCGGCATGCTGGCCGCAGATGATCCGGTAAGCCAGCGCCTGCGAGGGGCAATCGCGGTCGGCCAGAAAAACATGGATCCTGTTCCTGGAAAGGAGAGCGGCCGCTTCCTGGGCGAATCTTTCTGAAAGGAAGCGGGTATCATAACCTATGACCAGCGATAATTCCTTTTCTGGATACTGCTGCCGGAGATAGTTGGCAATGGCCTGCACCACCCGGCGGACATTGGAGAAGGTAAACTCCTCTCCCATTATCGCCCGCCAGCCAGATGTTCCAAACCGGATCATGGACCCTTTTTCTACCCAGTATCAGAATGAAATTATCATAAGAAAGAATTTATTTCAATTAACCGGGCTGGCCGGAAACCGCTCCGAACCGGTTTCTTTCGCCGGGGAGATTTCAGAAATGATTTGAGTGAGCGGAGGTTAAAAATCGCCACCCGCCTGCTGGCGGCTGAACTCATCTTACCCCGCTGACCGTGCGCCCTCCCGAATAAAAGAAGCCAGTCCGGTTCTGTTTTTCATTTGTTCTAAAATATTGAAGATACAACGATGGAGGCAGCTTTAATTGACTGCCTGTCCTGAATATCATAACCTTGAATTAAACCGATGCCGGAACAATCAAGAGTCCTGACGGGTGTCTCTCTGGTCTCGGCCGAGATTCTGGCTCTGGAACTCATCCTGACCAGATTCTTCTCGATCTCCCAGGGCTACCACTATGCTTTCCTGGTGGTGAGTATCGCCTTCCTGGGCTTCGGCGCCGGATCGCTCTTTCTTTTTTCCCGGCGGCTAAAAAAATTCCTGGATGGTGCCGGGGCGCTGGCCTCTCTGGCCTCTGGGTTGAGCCTGGCCGTTCTGCTGGGTTTATTCCTGTTGAATCGGCTACCCTTCAATCCTCTGGAGCTTCTCTGGAACCAGGTCAGGCTGGGGATCATCCCTCTTCATTACCTTATCCTGAGTGTTCCTTTCCTGCTGGGCGGGCTAACCATCTCTCTGGCCCTGACCAGACTGTCCGCGCTCATCCCCAGGGTCTACTTTGCCGACCTGACGGGAGCTGCCTCCGGTGTAGTTCTGTCCTCACTGAGTTTCAGGCTGGCCGGCGACCGGGGAGCAATCTGGCTGCTTATTCTTCTTCCGCTGGCCGCCTCCTGGTGCTTTATTCCCTGGGAGAACCCTGACCGGAAAAGAAAAGCAGGACAGGTCCTGGGAACCGTGC
>CAZDZU010000338.1:0-2448 GCA_964509995.1 uncultured Eubacteriales bacterium
GGCAGATGCCGCCCAGGATGTGTATAAAAATATAAGAAAACCTTAAAGATAAAAATTTAACTGCCGCCGTCAAGAAAGCAAGGCGAGAAAGGAGAGGAAAATGATTGACACCCTGGCCAGAGTTTTTCTGAACACCGAAAAAACTTACCGCAAGGAAGCCCTGATGCTGGTCAAGCGCGAGGGAAAATACTGTCCCATCTCCACGGAAGAATTTTCCCGTCGTGTCCGGAACATCTCTGCCGGTCTGAGGGCTTTCGGGCTCAAGAGCGGGGATAAGCTGGTCATTCTTTCCGAGAACCGCCCCGAATGGGTGATGGTCGACCTGGCCGCCATCTGCCTGGGAGCAGTAACCGTGCCCATTTACACCTCGCTGACCCCGCCACAGATTAAATACATTGTTAATGATTCCGAGGCCAGATTTGTGGTTTGCTCCAGCCCGGACCTGTGGTCCAGGCTGGAGGTGATCCGCCAGGAATTGCCCCTGGTTTCCAGGTTCATAATGATTGAGGACCGGGCTCCCTCCGGAGTGTTGCCCCTGACCGAAGTTGAGAAAGAAGGAGAGAAGCTCAATCAACAAAACCCGGAAGAGTTTGATAGAATCGCCCAGTCCATAGGGCCCGACGACCTGGCTACGATCATCTACACTTCGGGCACAACCGGCGTGCCCAAGGGAGCCATGCTCAGTCATTATAATCTGGTGAGCAATGTTCAGGCTCTCCGCTCGGTTATTGACTTTAACGAGAAGGATACCGCTCTGTCCTTCCTGCCTCTGTCCCACGTGCTCGAAAGAATGTGCACCTTTGCCTGGATTTACGTGGGGGCGACCATTGCCTATGCCGAGAGCGTTGACACTGTTGCCCAGAACCTGGTCGAGGCCCGGCCGACCATCATGGTCAGTGTGCCCCGGCTGTTCGACAAGTTCTATGCCCGGGTCATAGATAACGTTCTCAGCTCCTCCAACCTCAAGAAAAAAATTTTCTTCTGGGCTCTGAAGACCGGACGGAAATATGCTCAGAAAAAAATCAACAAACAGAAGATTTCTCCCTGGCTCGGGTTCAGGTATGGCCTTGCCTATAAGCTGGTTTTCTCCAAGATAGTGGAAAAAACCGGCGGCCGGGTCCGGTTTTTCGTTTCGGGCGGGGCGCCACTGTCCCGGGACATCGCTGAGTTCTTCTATGCTATGGGAATTCTGGTGATTGAAGGTTACGGACTGACCGAGACCTCTCCGGTCATCGCCGTCAATCGTCTGGAAGATTTCCGCTTCGGGTCGGTCGGCAAGATTCTGCCCGGGGTGGAGGTCAGGATAGCTGAAGACGGAGAAATCTGGGCTCGCGGTCCAAATGTGATGAAGGGATATTTCAAGAAGGAAACCGAAACCCGGGAAGCTTTCGAGGGCGACTGGTTCAAGACAGGCGATATCGGCTATCTGGACAGAGACGGCTACCTGGTGATCACTGACCGGAAGAAAGATATACTGGTGACCGCCGGCGGCAAGAATGTGGCTCCGCAGCCAATCGAGAACACCCTCAAGTCCAGTCCTTATATCGCCAACGCGGTGGTGGTCGGCAATCATCGCAAGTTTGTCTCGGCTCTGGTGGTGCCCGATTTTGACAAACTGGAAATCTGGGCCAGAGAAAACAACCTGCCTTTTGGCGACCGGAAGAGCCTGATTGCCCTTCCCGAGGTTTATGAGTTTTTTATGCAGGAAATTGAGCGCCTGACCCGGCACCTGGCTTCTTACGAAAAGGTCAAGAAAATTGCGCTCCTGGACAAGGATTTCGAGATAGTAGCCGAGGAGCTGACCCCGACTCTCAAGGTACGAAGAAAGATAGTTGAAGAAAAATACAAAGATTTTATAGACCGGATGTATGCCGAATAAAAACTCCGTCCCCTGAAAAATTTACTGACGGCCCGGTGGGAAAAATTCAGGGCCGGCGGCGTCTTTTCCAGTAGACACTGACCCGCATGACGACCTCTTTCCAATTCTGTCTGGAGTGTGGTTATGTCCGGACTGGAGCCGGTAGCCAGGGTGGCCGGTGATGGTCACCGCCAGAGGTTAAGGGAAAAATTTATGCGGGGCGGTCTGGCTGGATTCCTGGATTATGAGATCGTGGAACTGCTTCTTACTCTGGGTACTCCGCGCAAGGACTGCCGGGAAGCAGCCCGCCTGGCCCTCAAGGAATTCCGGACATTCAGGGCGGTAATGGAGGCCGACCCGCTGGAGCTCCAGAAAATAAAGGGCATCGGGCGCCGGAATATTTTTGGCCTGAAGCTGGTTCATGAGGTGGCCCGGCGCTATCTCAAAGACTGCATCATCAAGAGGCCTGTATGTAAATCTTCCCGCGAAGTCTTTGATTATCTTTATTACAGTTTGCGAGACCTGAAGGTTGAAGTCTTCAAGGTGCTGTTTCTGAATACCAAAAACCATATCCTGGAAGAAAAAACCCT
>CAZDZU010000339.1:0-2437 GCA_964509995.1 uncultured Eubacteriales bacterium
CCCGCTCCAAAAGCCTGGAATGCAGGTAAAAAACATCCCCCGGATAAGCTTCTCTTCCCGGCGGTCTTCTGAGGAGCAGCGAAATCTCTCTGTAAGCGGCCGCGTGTTTGGACAGATCATCATAAATAACAAGAGCATGCTGGCCATTATCCCGGAAATACTCGCCCATGGCGCAACCGCTGTAAGGAGCCAGATACTGAAGAGCGGAGGGGTCTGAAGCTGAGGCCACGACCGCTATGGTGTATTCCATCGCTCCGTAATCCTCAAGGTTCTTGATAATCTGAGCTACAGTTGACTTCTTCTGTCCGATGGCCACATAGACGCAAATTACTCCCGTATTTTTCTGGTTGAGAATGGTGTCGATCACTATAGTGGTTTTCCCCGTCTGGCGGTCTCCAATGATCAATTCTCTCTGGCCACGGCCTATGGGGATCATGGCGTCGATGGCTTTGATGCCCGTCTGCAGCGGCTCGCGCACCGGCAACCTGTCTACCACCCCGGGAGCCAGTCTTTCCACAAACATGAATTGATCAGTCTTAACGGGCCCCTTGTCGTCAAGCGGCTGTCCTAGGGGGTCCACCACCCGGCCGATCAGAGCCCGGCCGGCGGGAACTCTCAGAATCTCTCTGGTTCTCTTAACAACGTCTCCTTCTTTTACCCGGTCGGTCTCTCCCAGCAACATCACTCCGACCGAGTCCTCCTCAAGGTTAAGGGCAACGCCGTAGATCCCCCGGGGGAAGACGAGCAGTTCGTTGTACATGACATTTTCCAGGCCATAAACCCGGGCGATTCCGTCTCCGACCGAGATGACCGTGCCTGTTTCCCGCACGTCGACCTGGCCACCAAAATCTCTGATCTGCTGCTCGATTATTCTGGTAATTTCGTCGGCTTTGATCTGCATCTTTTTACCTCTGGCTGACTATTTCCTTCAACTTCAGCAGGCCGCCCCTTACCGAGACGTCATAATAAACATTGCCCTTCCTCAAGACCAGCCCACCGATGATGTCTGGATTAAGGCGGAAATTAAGCTGGACCGGTCTCTTAAACTTTTCTTCGAGCGTCCTCTGAAGCTCAGTTTTTTCTTCTTCGGTCAGGTCCACCGCCGAATCTATTTCAAAAACCTCTATTCCCTTTTCCTCGGCCCAGACGCCTGGCAGTTCGTCCAGGATTTCCGGGAGAAGGGTCGCTTTACCTCTTTCAGTCAGCAGCCTGACCAGGCGGGCTACCCGGGGGTCAAAATCCTGCCGCTTAAGAATTTCCTCAACCATCTGCTTTTTCTGTCGGGCCGGGATGAAAGCCGAGGTCAGGGCATAGGTCAGGGCCGGAGAAGTCTTTATCAATTCAGCCAGAGCCCGGAGCTGTTCCAGGCAGGCCTGGAACTCAGGTTCCCGGTCTATAGCCCGGGCCAGCCCCCTGGCGTATCTTCTAACTATTAACCGATGGTTCATTGGTTGACCTTAAACTGTCGATAGCCCTGTGGATCAGCTTCCGGTGAAGTTCAGGGGTGAGTTTCTCCTTAATCCTCTTTTCAGCCATAGAAACGCTGAGGTCTATGGCATAGGCTTTAAGCTCCCTGATGCTCAGCCTCACCAGGGCCTCGATTTCTTCCCGGGCGAGTTTTCTCAACCTTTCGGCTTCGCTTTCAGCTTCCTTCCGTATGACTTCTTTTTCCCGTTCAGCTTCTTTTTCGGCCTGCTCTATCAGGGCCCGGATTTCCCCGGCCAGGTTGTTCAATCTGCCCCTGGCTTCCTCCAGTTTCTGACTGGCTTCCTGCTTCATATTCTCGGCCTGGTGCAATCGGGCAGCCACCTGCTCCACCCTGCTTTTCAGATATTCATTGAGCGGCTTGCGCAGGAGGTAGGCCAGTCCGCCGAATAGAACCACAAAGTTCAGGACCTGTCCGATAAAAGCACTCAGGTTAAAATGGCCATGAGCTTCTTCGGCCAGCCCCGGGACGCTCAGCGCCAGGACCAGCAAGACCAGGGTAAACTCTTTGGATTTTCGCCGGAGCACTATCAATGGAGTATCTTCTCCTCGAGCTGCCTGGCCAGGCCTTCAACTTCCCGGCCGAGCTCGTCCTTGAGTTTCTCCGTCTGCCGGCTGAGTTCATCTCGAGCGGTGGCTACCTGCTGCTTGACTTCAGCCTGAATTTCCGCTACCAGGCGGGCCTTTTCGTTCAGGGCCTCAGAAATGATTTTCTCTCTGAGGAGATGAGACTCCTGCCGGGCTTCTTTCAGGCTGGACTCAATCTCCTGAAGATGGCTTTCGTATTCTCGCATAGCCTGACGATGTATTTTTTCGCTTTCTTCCAGTAGTCTCCTGCGTTTCTCTCTAAGGCTGAGATATGGCTTGAAAAATACCCGGCTCAAGACGATGACCAGAATCCAGACCAGGACAAAAACGGCTATGAATGTCAGGTCGACCTGCAGCACAGCAC
>CAZDZU010000340.1:0-2436 GCA_964509995.1 uncultured Eubacteriales bacterium
CAGTTATTACGGCTCTTCCGGCTAAATGGATGCTGTCTATTCCATCGTCAACTCGCTGACCTATAATTTTAAGAGCGTCAAAAGAGTCAGCCTGCTGGTGGAGGGCAACGAGAGGGAGACGCTGGGTGGCCATATCGACCTGTCGCGTCCCTTCAGCCCCGATTATTCGCTGGTCGCCAGATAAACCTCTTTGATAAAATCCGGAAATGAAGAGTAAGAAACTGCCGCGAGTGGTCATCCTCGGCTACCCCAACGCCGGGAAATCCACCCTTTTCAACCGGTTGCTCGGTCAGAAAAAAGCCCTGGTCCATTCCCTGCCTGGTATGACCAGGGACCTGATTACAGGAGTGGCCAGGATAGGTGATCGTGAATTTCTGCTGATAGACACCGGCGGTTTTGCTGACGGCCGGGTGGACCCCATTTCTTCTCTGGTCAGGGCCAAAGCCCTGGAAGCGGCCCGATCGGCCGACCTGCTGATTTGCCTTTTTGACAGCAAGCGAGCACTGACCGCGGGCGAGGAGGAACTTTTCCTGGAAGTAAAGAAATACGGCCGGCCGCTGCTGGCTGTGATCAACAAGGTGGATACGCCGGAGGCTGAACCCGACCTGTCCGAATATTACCGCCTGGGTTTAAGCGATTTCATAACTATTTCGGCCGAACACAAGCTCAACCTGGAATACCTGAAGGAGAAAATTGTGGAGCTGCTGCCGGCCAGAGCGGGCGAGAGCCAGTCTTCGGAGCAGGTCTCAAGACCATTGAAAATCGCCATTGTCGGCCGGATTAACGTTGGCAAGTCTTCGCTGGTAAACCGCCTGTGCGGCGAGGAAAGGCTTCTGGTCTCGGAAATTCCGGGCACCACCAGGGACAGCGTTGATACCCTCATCACCAGGAATAAGAAAACTTATTGCCTGGTTGATACAGCCGGCATCAGGAAATTCAGCGGAACCAAAGACTCCAGGGAAAAAGCCGGAATAATCCGGGCCCAGAAAAATATCGAAGAAGCGGACGTCATCTGTCTGGTTCTGGATATCCAGGAATTCCCCACCCGCCAGGATGCCCACATTGCCAGCCTGGCCCATAAATCGGGGAAACCGCTGCTGATTGCCCTGAACAAATGGGACCTGGCTGAAAAGCAGCGGGTCAATCCAGCGGAAATAAAGGCGCATGTTTTCAGCCGGCTTAATTTTGTCGATTATGCCCCTCTGGTCTTTGTCTCGGCCCTGACCGGGCAGCGGGTGATAAAGATTCTGGATCTGGCCGAGGAAGTTTACGAATCGGCTTCCAGGAAACTGGAGACCGCGATCCTGAACAGGTTCTGGGAAAAGTTTTCCCGGGAATATCCGCCCCGGACAAAAGACGGGGCAACTCTCAAGGTAAAGTACATTGTGCAGAAAGGGGTCAGGCCGCCGGCTTTTGTGCTTTTTGGCCACAGCCAGGCCCCGTTGCTCCCGGCTTATGAGAAATTCCTGATGGATGTTTTTCGCCGGGAGTTCGGGTTCACTGGAACACCCCTGAGGTTTTTTCTGAGAAAAAGCTGACTCTCGGGCCATAAACTGGAGGGCGGTTTTTCCCTCGCCCCGGCCTGGACAGCCCTCAGATACTGCAGGTAGAATTCCTGTTTTTGTGATTTGAGAAAATGATTGAAACGCCGGCGGAACAGGTCAGGCAACCCCTCAGCCCCGGGTTTTTACGAAGGGAAAGCATGGAGCGAGGACTGGAGGAGAGGCGCCGTGACAGGCCCCTTATTAATTTTAACCTTTCACTTAAAGTCGGATGCTATCAAAGTTCCATTTTTTCTTGACTTTATGGTCTTAATCTTATATAAAATATTTCTAATTGTCTGGAGACCAGATGTTTAAGGAGGTCATGATGACTCGTCAGAGGATAAACGGCTTGGCAGTTATCCTTTTAGCCTTGGCTGTTCTTGTGACCGCCACCAGTTGCGAGAAGCTTAAGGTTAACAATTTACAGGCAAATTATCATTTTAAGAGAGCCAACAATCTGTTCAGGGAAGGCAAATACCGGAATGCGGTGGCTGAGTACGAGCTGGCTCTTAAATACAGGCCCGACCTGGTGCAGGCCTACCGTTATATCGGCGAGAGCTACAAGCAGCTTTATAAACCAGGAGTGGATTCAGCCCTGAACAAGGAGCTGGAGAAAAAGGCCCTGGAGGCTCTGAACAAGGCCCTGGAAATCGAGCCCAATAACAAGGACATCATCTATTCCCTGGGCGATATGTACGACAAGCTGAGAAAATTTCCAGAAGCTGAAAAACTTTATCTCCGGATTCTGGAACTTGACCCGCAGAACATGGACAACTTCTACGTGGTGGCTGAGTTCTACAGCCGCTATGCGGGGGAAATTCCGGATGCTGCCCAGAAGGCCGAAACCATGTACCTGCGTCGTATCGAGGCCGACCCGGAAAACCCGATAGGT
>CAZDZU010000341.1:0-2430 GCA_964509995.1 uncultured Eubacteriales bacterium
AGGCACTTTGGTGAATACCGCTTCGTTGCCGATGGCCAGCCCGTGTTCGCTGGCTCCCATCTCGCAGCCCCACATCCAGAACGGCTGAGAAATCAGGATTTCGTTTGTCTCTGCAACCTGGGGAATCGAGATGTAGGTGCAGGCCAGCGGCTCGCCTTCCTTCCACACACGCCGGGGATAATGTTCCAGAAGCTGAGCTTCGTTAGCCTCGCGGTCGCTGTTCTTCGCCAGAATAATGCTCCCGTCGGCGGTGGCTTTTTGAGTGGCCACAATCGTATCGCACATAGCTGCCTCCCGCTTTTAGATTACCAATTTTATGGCAGGGAGCAAAGTTGTTCTGGTGGCGGTGCCTTTTTAGCAACAGGAGTGAGGTGGTTGAAAGCCGGGAGTTTAGAGGATAGGTAATAAGCAAAAGTGAAGCAGAAACTATCTCAATGAATTCCTTTCCCTTATTAAAAGCAGGGGGCTATCATCATCAGGAAACCTATCCCCAGACAGGATTTAGTTGCCAAATCGTCTAACAGCCCTATCTTGCCCCCGCCTTTCCATCAGGGAACATGAGAACCGGGAATTCATTCAGGGCAAAAACGCACAGTTAACCCGGGCAGTGGAAAATCGGGCGGTTTAATGGTAAATTTTAAGGGATTTAGCGGGCGTGGGCGGTTAGCTCAGCTGGGAGAGCGCGGCGTTCGCAACGCTGAGGTCGGGGGTTCAAGTCCCCTACCGTCCACCATTATTTTTTGCTCTTTTTTATAGAGGTAATTATGCAGAATATCTGGCTCCTGACAGCTACGGCAGCTACTCTTGGCTTTGTGCACACTCTTATCGGTCCAGACCACTACCTGCCTTTTATCGTCATCAGCCGGGCCAGGAACTGGAAACTTAGAAAAACTCTGTGGGTTTCCTTCCTGTGCGGCCTGGGACATGTGCTGAGCTCGGTGGCGCTTGGATTTTTGGGGATTGCCCTGGGAATGGCTGTGGGGCATCTGGAAAAGGTGGAATCGACCCGGGGCAACATCGCTTCCTGGTTGCTGATAGGATTCGGGTTAGCTTATCTGGTCTGGGGCCTCAGGAAGGCTTACCGCTCAAAGCCCCATGAGCATGTCCACTATCATCCTGATGGCGAAAAGCATGTTCATACCCACACCCATGAAGACGGCCATATCCATATTCACGAAGGGCAGGCGGAGAGCGGCGAAAAAAAGAACATCACTCCCTGGGTGCTTTTCCTGATTTTTGTCTTCGGGCCCTGCGAACCGCTTATTCCACTGGTGATGTATCCGGCGGCTCAGCATTCTACCAGTGGAGTCGTCCTGGTGACTGCTGCCTTCGGATTGACCACCATCCTGACAATGCTGACGATAATCGCTCTGTCGTCATGGGGGCTGAGCTTTGTACGCCTTGGCGGGCTCGAGCGCTATTCTCACGCCTTAGCCGGCGGCCTTATTCTCATCTCTGGCCTGGCCGTCCAGTTCCTCGGCCTCTGAAACAGGGGACACAATACTCATTTCCCAATTTTTTCAGGCAGAATAGGAAATAAACCGGGATATTTTCTATATTTATTGATTTTTATACCGGGGCAGAGAGCATATATTTATACTTGCTGAAATTTAACGACGGTTTTTAAGGAAAAAGCATAGATTGTTTCCCTGATTTTCTTAAAGCGCTCCGCCCCCGCGCTATCTCCACAAGGGGCGAGGCATCTCTTTCACTGTGATTGGCCACAGCGATGACCGGAAGGTGGCACCATTATGGTCTCTTGCCAAGCGTAGGGTGCTGGGTTCTCGCGGGAGCTGGTGAGCAAGAATTCAAGCAGGGCCCTGACAGAATCTTCTTCACGATCGGAGCTTTTTCGAAAACGGGTAGGCTATCAACGAGAGCAAAGATTTGCTTTTCATGGTTCAAATCAGTATTAAATAAATATCAGGATCAAGTCACTTGAAAATCAGTTCCAGATTGTTCATTAAGGTAAAGGAAAAATCCCTGGAGTAGCAGATGAAATTCATTGCCGACTGCATGGTGGGGAAGCTGGCCCGCTGGTTGCGCGTCCTTGGCTTTGATGTCAGCTATTATCGCAGAATTGATGATGAAGAGCTAATAGAGCTGGCGGCCCGGGAAAAGCGCATCATTCTCACCTGCGACCACGAATTAATCAAGAAAGCCAGCCGCCGCCGGACGCTTAAAAACAGGCTGCTCCTCATCGAAAGCGACCGCTGGGAGGAGCAGGTGGAGCAGGTACTCGACCATTTCAACCTGCGAAAGAAAATTGACCCCAACTCTCGCTGCCTTGAATGCAACGAAAAGCTTAAGATCCTGCCGAAGGCCAGGGCAAAAAACCTGGTCCCGCCTTTTGTCTATGAACAGGCTGACGCCTTTGCTCTCTGTCCCGGCTGCGGCCGTCTCTTCTGGAAAGGCACCCATTTCCAGGAC
>CAZDZU010000342.1:0-2422 GCA_964509995.1 uncultured Eubacteriales bacterium
CGACCATCCCTGGTCAGAGCAGCTTTGAGCTGATCCAGCGGAACGTTCCTCGAGTCGGCTACCTTTTTAATTTCCTGTTCGAATTCTTCGGCCGAAATTTCCAGCCCCTCCCTGGCCGCTATTTTCCGCAGCAGGATATGATTCTTGAGGCTGGTTTCAGCCTGTTTCCGGGCCTGTTCCAGCAACCCCGGCCAGAGCTCGGAAGGAATCTTTTTCAGCTCTTCCTCGCGGAACTGTCGTCCGATTATGGCCTGGGCCTCTTCCTTGACCATGCTCTCGGGAATAACCAGGTTGATTTCACCAGCCAGCCTTTCCAGGTACTGGTTGAGAGCTTTATCCCTGGCTTCCTCTTCCCGGTGTCGGATGAGGTCCTGCCGGATTTTTTCCTTCAGGGCTTCCAGGTTTTCCACCTCATCAATCAGCCTAGCAAAATCGTCGTTGAGCTCCGGCAATTTTTTCTCCTTTATCTCCAGCACCTTCAGACGGTAGTCGATTTCTTTCCCGGCAAACTTCTTCTGCCGGTAATCCGGCGGATACTTTACGGTGAAGTTCTTTTCATCTCCCGGCTTGAGTCCGGGAAGAACTTCATTCAGCTGCGCCTCATTATCGGGGTGGCCGGCCAGGACCACCACCTTTTCAACCGGCATGAACTTCTTGCTGGCCGCCTCCCGGCCCTGAATTTCTATGACCACGTAATCGCCGTCCTGCACGCCGCGCTCGGCCACCGGCAGGTATTCGGCCGCCTTCTCCCGGAGCCGGTTCAGCACAGCGTCTATCTCTGCTTCATCCAGCTTGATTTTTTCCTTCTCAACCTTCTTTTCCAGGTAATCTCCCGGCAGGTCGAACTCCGGCCAGACTTCAAAGGACACCTGATATTTGACTCCCCCGTCCAGACTGAAATCGACCGACTTGACCGTGGGGACGTTGACCGGAACGACTTTCAGGTTTTCCAGCTCCTGTCTCAGGTTATCGGGAAGGAGGTTGTCCAGAACCGCCTCTTTGATCTCGGCTTCGAACATCTTTTGGACCATATCCCGGGGGGCATATCCCTTCCTGAAGCCGGGTAATTTTACCCGGGCTACATAATCCTTGAGTACTTTTTCGTATTCTTTCTTGACTGTCTCGGCAGAAATTTCGAGCTCCAGCTCCCGGACAGTCGGACTGACCACTCTCAGTTTTTCCTGACTGGCGTTATTTTCCATCGTCTTTCCTCAAAATTAGATTTTCCCCGCAATCAGCCCGGATGGGGTGGATTCAGGTTGCTTGATGCTGGGAATGGGCAGAGCGGGAATCGAACCCGCACTCCTTGTTCAGGAACTAGGTCCTAAGCCTAGTGCGTCTGCCAATTCCGCCACCTGCCCAGTTAATTATCTTATGGAAACCTGATTGCCTGTGCGGATTTTAAGACTTATAAATACCATACTTTCGGCAGTCAGTCAATCCGGTCGCGCTACTTGATCAGTTTGGCCAGGCGACCGGCCAGATTCTGGTCCAGCCTCTGCAGGGTCTTCAGAACTTCCCGGGCGCTGTAGTTATCCTTGAGGTTAATATAGGTTATGCCCAGGTTATATTGAGCCACCGCATTATTGGGATTCAGGGAGACGCTTTTTTCCAGATTGGGCAGGGCTTTCTCAAAATCTTTAAGCAGCATGTATTCCAGCCCGATATTCAGCCAGCCGCTGGGGTCATCCGGAGCCAGGGCGACATATTTTCTGAAAGCCTCTATCGCCTCGGGATGTTTCTTCATCTTGTCATTAACAATACCCAGGTTGAACCAGGCATGGGTATAATCGCTCTTGATGGCCAGACATTCATTGAGCGTCCTGGCCGCCTCTTCCAGACGTCCCAGCCGGTCGTACATGATGGCCAGGTTATAAAGGGCCACTTCGTTTTTGGGGTTTATCTCCACAATTTTTCTCGCCGCCTCCACCGCTTTTTCATAATTCTGGGCCCGGTCGTACATCTGCATAATCTGACCGTAATAGGTCATGGCATCGCGCTGGTTCATGGTTGCCAGCTTCTTGAAAACGACCTCGGCTTCCTCATACTGGTTAGTCTCAGCCAGCAGTTTGGCCAGGTTATAATTTGAGTTCAGGTCGTCTGGATTGATCTTCAGGGCCTCGCGGAAGGCGGCTATTGCCCTGTCGAGCTGATTCAGTCTCTGATAGGTCTGGGCCAGCTTCAACCAGGCCGTAAAGGGGTTGGCCGGCCCTCCTCTGGCGTACTTTTCATAGTTTTCTGCCGCCCGGTCGAGCTCCTGCAACTCCTCATAGGCGGTCCCCAGCTCAAAATAAATTTCTTTTGAATCCACTTTATTGGCAATGGCCTTTTCCAGAAACTCTGTCGCCTCTTTGAATTTCCGCTCCCGCAGAAGGGTGAATCCGATTCCATAAAGGGCTTGAGGATGGTCCTGGTTCAGAAG
>CAZDZU010000343.1:0-2422 GCA_964509995.1 uncultured Eubacteriales bacterium
GCAGAGAAATACCTTGACGGCCGCACGATCATTGCCCACGCCTACAGAAGATTTCTCTTCCGGTACACCGCACTGCTGTTTGCGGTCCATCTGGTGTTTACCGTGATGGCCGTTATTTTTAAGGAAAGTTTCATCACCTTTCCTTTTATTTATATTCCCAGGATGGGCGTGTTTGAAGCCATCCTTTATCTGCCGACCGCTTTCCTGACCGACCTGGGAATCGTGGCCCTCGTCCTTTACCTGATTACCCGGAGCGGAAAGGATATCAAACTTCCCTGGCCCAGGTTAGCCGTTGACCTGGAAGAAATGTTAGAGCCCGCCAGAATCCCGCTGCTCAAACGAATCGGAACCCTGGTGGCGATGACCATCCTGCTCACCCTGACCGGCTTTGCCCTGTGGCTTTTCGAAAGATTCCAGACCATCTTTCTGGTCAACTTCAGTCTGAAGGAAGCCCGCCCCATCTTTATGCCGGAGCCCGGCCGCCGGATTTCGCTGATCATCATCGCCGGCCTGGCCGCGGCCACGCTCAGCCTGTTTATCAAACTGTTTACAGCATCGCGCTGGGTGGATGTGATTTCAAACTGCTTTTCCCTGGTGATAATCGGTCTGCTTCTGGGCCAGCCGTTTGACAATCTCTTTGCTATTAAAGTGCCAGCGGAGTTACTGCCCAAGATCAAGGTCGGTTTGACCGCGCTTCTTATTTTTATCGCCGTTATGACCACCGTTGACCTGATTAAAAATCTGGTTTATCTCGGCCGGCGGAAGCTGGCTAAATAAAATCCTGCGCTCATTTCCATCTCCGGACTGATACTGCTTCTGCTCGGGTATTCTTTCATTCTTTATATTTTTCTTACCGGCAACTATGCTTCCGCCTCCTGATTTTTAATTTACAGGCAGGAAAGAATAAAACTATAATAGGGTCAATTTTATAAGCGGATTATTCAGGAGGTCAGAAATGTCAGAAAAAAGAACTCCGATCATTAAGGTTCATCTATTACCAATGCTGATTGGCATGGTCGGACATAAGCCCATAGCCGGATTCGAAGACATCATCGAATATATGGACATTGAAGACTGAAACTTTTTCACAGGAGAGGTCCGAAAGTGAAGTTTGACTACACACCAATTTTTCCTCAGGAAAAAGACAGCACTAAATACCTGAAGCTGACTTCAGAGTATGTTAAAGAGGTCAAGTGCAGGAGCCGCAGATTCCTGGAAATAAGGCCCGAAGCCTTGCGGCTTCTGGCCAGAGAAGCTTTTTCCCTGGTGAATTTTTATTTCCGCACCTCACACCTGGAAAACCTGGCTTCCATCCTGGATGACCCGGAGGCCTCGGCCAACGACCGCTTCGTGGCCGCCATGCTCCTCAAGAACGCCATCATTTCGGCCGAAGGGGTGCTGCCCCTGTGTCAGGATACGGGAACAGCCAGCATCATAGGTTACAGGGGAGAAAATGTCCTGACCGGTGTTGACGACGCCAGATATCTGAGCCGCGGGGTATTTGACGCTTACACCACCCTGAACCTGCGGGCCTCCCAGAATGCTCCGCTTTCGATATTTGAGGAGAAGAACACTGGCCACAATCTTCCGGCCCAGGTTGAGATTTACAGCTCGACCGGAAGCGAATACAGGTTCTACATCATGGCCAAGGGCGGCGGTTCTTCCAACAAGACTGCCCTCTATCAGGAAAATAAATCGCTGCTCCGCGACGAGCAGACGCTTCTGGACTTTCTGAGGGAGAAAATAAAAGCTATCGGGGTAGCTGCCTGTCCTCCCTACCGGATAGCCGTGGTCATAGGCGGGCTGTCGCCCGAAATGAACATTAAAACCGTCAAACTGGCCAGCGCCGGTTTTCTGGACAATCTGGTTAAAAAACCCACCGGCCTTCCCCACGGCTTCAGAGACCTGGAATGGGAAAAGAAAGTTATCAGGATAGCCCGCGAGACGGGACTGGGAGCCCAATTCGGTGGAGTAGCTCTGGCCGTCGAAGCCAGGGTCATAAGACTGCCGCGGCACGGAGGCTCCCTGCCGGTGGGAATCGGGGTTAGCTGCAATGCCGACCGCAACCTCAGAGCAAAAATTAACCGGAATGGAATTTTTGTTGAAGCCCTGGACAGAAATCCAGCCCGCTTTCTGAAAAAGATTGAAGAGCTGAAGCTGGAAGAAGCTCCAGCCATAAATCTGGATCAGCCGATTGAAGCTCTGATAGCTGAACTGTCCAGATATCCGGTCGGAACACGCCTGAAGCTTTCGGGCACCCTGATTGTCGCCCGCGATATAGCTCATCTCAGGCTTAAAAAAATGCTGGACCGGGGGCAGCCGCTGCCGGATTATTTCAGGAACCATCCGGTCTACTACGCCGGCCCGGCCCGCACGCCCCGGGGACTGCCCACCGGGAGTTTTGGACCCACCACCGCTCAAA
>CAZDZU010000344.1:0-2419 GCA_964509995.1 uncultured Eubacteriales bacterium
ATCTCCAACCTCATAGCGGGCGTAAGGGTCATAGACCTTAACCGGCTGGTTTCTCTGGCTGGCCGTTTTGGCAAAGGCCAGCTTCTCAGCCAGCTCGGCCGTCGGCAGCGGACGGTTGGTCCGAAGTAATTCTTGTTCAACCACAGCCATATCTTCGGCGCTTATGGCTGTGAGTTTTTGGGTCTCTTTTTCCATGCCTATTTTTTCCCCATTAATAGCATCATTATGACTTTCTGCACATGCAACCGGTTTTCGGCCTGGTCATAGACTATGGAGTTGGGCGAATCGATCACCTCGTCCGTCACCTCCTCGCCCCGGTGAGCCGGCAGGCAGTGCATAAAATAAGTATCCGGCCTGGCCCTGGAGAATAATTCCTTATTAACCTGATAGGGCAGGAATATCTTCTTCCTGGCTTCTTTCTCCGCTTCCTGACCCATGGAAGCCCAGACATCAGTGTAGATGGCATCGGCTTCTCTGACGGCTTCCCCCGGGTCGTTAGTTATGGTCAGCTCAAAACCCGTATCCCGGCCGTCCTCCCTGGCCCAGGCTACAATCTCCGGCTTCGGTTCGTAACCGGGAGGAGTAGCCACCGCCATCCTCGTTCCGGCCTTGGCCGCAGCCAGCATCAGGCTGTGGCAGACGTTGTTGCCATCGCCAACATAGGCCAGCTTCAGCCCGGCCAGATGTCCTTTTTTCTCCTTCAGGGTGAAAAAGTCAGCCATCGCCTGGCAGGGATGGAGCAGGTCGGTCAGAGCATTTATGACCGGCAGTCTGGTGCTTTCGGCCAGCTCCAGGATAATATTATGGCCGAAAGTCCTGATCATTATTCCGTCCACCCAGCGCTCGAGATTCTTGCCGATGTCCCGGACGCCCTCTCGCGAACCCATCTGGATATCAGCCGGAGCCAGATAGACGGCTTCGCCGCCCAGCTGCAGCATGCCGACTTCAAAGGTCATCCTGGTGCGCAGCGAGGGCTTCTGGAAAATCATGGCCAGAATCTTATCCTTTAAGACTTTCCGGTATTTCCCGGGATTCTTTTTCATTTTTTCGGTCAGGTCCATCATTTCCTGAAATTCATAAGGGCTCAGGTCATGAATGGTTATAAAATCCTTTTTCATATCTGTCCTCCAATTTGAGCAACGGTCTCCGATTTTTCCCCGGCAACGATTCTTGTCCCGGAGCGGTTAAGCAGGGCGGCTTTAAGATGACTGGCCGAAGTTATCAGGACCTCCTGGCCGCCGGCTTCAATATATTCAATGGCTGCTTTGATCTTGGGTCCCATGGAGCCGGGCGGGAACTGCCCTTCTGTCAGGAACTTTTTTGCTTCCTCCACGGTAATAACGGGCAGCGGCTTCTGGTCCGGCTTTCCAAAATTATAATAGACGCGGGGAATGCCGGTCAGGATGATGAACAGGTCAGCTCCAACTTCACGGGCCAGCAGACTGGCGGCATAATCTTTGTCGATAACGGCTTCCACCCCTTCATATAGACCCCGGCTATTAAGAATAACCGGGATTCCTCCGCCACCGGCGGCGATCACCACCTGACCGGACAGCACCAGGTCCCTGATGATCCACTTGGGAACGACATCTATGGGTCTGGGCGAAGCGACCACCTTGCGATAGCCGCGACCGGCGTCTTCGACCATGGTCCACTTCTTCTGTCGGGCGAGCTGCTGGGCTCTGAATCTCGGGTAGAAGGGACCAACCGGCTTGGTCGGCTTCTGAAAGGCCGGGTCATCCTTATCCACCACCACCTGGGTAATGACGGTGGCCACATCTTTGTCTATGGAATTCTTTCTCAACTCATTGACGATGGCTTTTTCCAGCATGAAACCCATACTGCCCTCGGTCATGGCATCGCAGACATCCAGGGAGAAAGGCGGGATCTTGTTGGACGCTTCTTCCATTTGAATCAGCAGATTGCCCACCTGGGGACCGTTGCCATGAACCACTATCAGCTCATAGCCTTTCTTGATGATCTGGACCATGAGCTCGGCCGCTTTCTGGGCATTTCGCATCTGCTCTTCCTGCAGACCTCGCTGGTTTTCGGGCAGAATGGCATTGCCGCCGAAAGCGATAAGGGCAATCCTCGTTTTCATGCTTTTTGCCTTCGTCTTTACCCTGTTCTGTATTAAAAATCCCTGAGCACAGTCTTCAGATTCGGGGTGCCTATTTCTTCGAGCTCGTAACGAACGCGGAGCAAAGGCTTATTAACTTTAATTACCCGGTTCAGGTCGATCGGAGTGGCACTGACCACCAGGTCGCAGCTTATCCGGTCGATGGTAGCAGCCAGTTCTTTCATCTGTTTGTCGCCGTAGCCCATGGCCGGCAGAACCTTATCCAGGTGATTGTATTTCTCAAAGGTCTTCTTGATGCTGCCGACAGCGAAAGGCCTGGGGTCGATGATCTCGGCCGCC
>CAZDZU010000345.1:0-2419 GCA_964509995.1 uncultured Eubacteriales bacterium
GGCTTATCGGCGGCGGGAACTACCCCAGACCCGGTGAGGTCAGCCTGGCCCACCGTGGCGTGCTGTTCATGGACGAATTTCCGGAGTTCAGCCGCCAGGCGCTGGAGAGCCTGCGCCAGCCGCTTGAGGATGGCTGGGTGACCATTTCCCGGGTGGCCGGAAGTCTGTCCTACCCCAGCGCCTTTATGCTGGTGGCGGCCATGAATCCCTGCGCTGATGTTTTTCTCGGCTCCGGGCCGGAGGTCAACTGCTCTGATCAGGAGCGGAGAAAATATTATTCGCGACTGTCAAAACCGCTGCTGGACAGGATCGATATTCAGATAGAAGTGCCCCCGGTCAAATATCAGGACATTGTCGGTCGCCCGCCGGGGGAGCCATCGATTGACATCAGAAAGAGGGTCTCGGCCGCCCGAAAAATCCAGCTGGAACGATTCAGGGGAAGAAAAATTTTTTCCAACGCCGGCCTGACCTCCCGTGATATCAGGCAATTCTGCGGGCTCGACCAGGAGGCTTCGAGGCTGATGGAAACGGCGATGAAACGGTTCCGCTTCAGCGCCCGGGCTTATGATCGCATTCTGAAAGTGGCCAGAACGGTGGCCGACCTGAGCGGGGAGGAGCGGATTTCGGCCGCGGCCGTGGCCGAGGCCATCCAGTACCGGATGCTGGACCGGTTCTGACCGACCGGCCAATTATGATTGTGCGGACGGATAGCAGTACGGTTAGATTTGTTTAACCACCGAATTTTTATCAGGACCGGGAGGAGCGAAGAGGACATCTGAACTCCAGTTCCAGACTCTATCTCCTTTTTTATTGTTGCCGGCCAGCTTGTGGATTTTCCGGCCGGGGGTGTTTTCCCGGCCACGTGCCAGAATGGAAATTTTTTGCTCTTCCGTGTCAGGGCTGATACAATTAGAGAAAATTTGGTGCGGGCAGGTGTCAGATGCCGGAAATTGTGGACTTTGATCCCCGGCCGGAAAAGAAACTTCCCAGAGTTCTGAACCGGCTGGATGTGGTCTCGATTGTCATCGGCGGGGTAATCGGTTCGGGAATTTTCCTGGTGCCGGCCAAAATTGCTCTGGAAGTAAAATCCCCGCTGCTGATGCTCCTGGTCTGGGTGGTCGGGGGCTTTCTGAGCTTTCTGGGAGCTCTGGCCTTCGCCGAGCTCGGTGCGGCCCGGCCCGAAGCCGGCGGGATGTATGTCTATCTGCGGGAAGCCTATGGCCCGCTTCTGTCCTTTCTTTTTGGCTGGACTCTCTTTCTGGTTATTGATTCCGGGGCCATCGCCACCCTGGCTGTCGCTTTTTCCGCCAATTACCTTCCTTATTTCTTTAAGATGTCGCCGCTCGCCTCCAAGCTGGTTGCGGTGCTGTTCATCGGTTTTCTGGCGGCGGTGAATTATATCGGCGTCCGCTGGGGAGCCAACCTGCAGAACCTGCTGACCTTTATCAAGACGGCAGCCATCGTCGGCATCTGCGCGGCTATTTTCTTTTTTGGTAAAGGAAACGCTGCCAACCTGGTCGAGCCCCAGCCCGAAAAATTTTCGATGAATTTGCTCAGTGCCTTTGGTGTGGCTCTGGTAGCAACCTTCTGGGCTTACAAGGGCTGGGAATCAGCCACCTACAGCGCCGGAGAGGTAAAAAATCCTGAACGGAATGTTCCCCTGGGTCTCCTGATCGGACTGGCCGCGGTCATCGGCCTCTATCTTCTGGCCAATCTGGCCTACCTGTATGTCCTGCCGGCTTCAGTCATTGCCGGCACTCCGCGGGTGGCGGCAGAGGCCATGAAAACCGCTGTCGGGCCGGCCGGAGCTTCGGTCATTTCCTTCATCATTCTTTTTTCCATAATGGGAGCGGCCAACCAGAATCTTCTCTGCTCTCCGCGGGTGTATTTTGCCATGTCGCGCGACGGGCTTTTCTTCAAGAATATCGCCCGGGTTCATCCTCGCTATCTGACCCCGCATGTTTCCATAATCGCCATAAGCCTGTGGAGTGTGGTCCTCAGTCTGTCCGGAACTTTTGAGCAGCTTTTCACCTATGTCGTCTTCGGACAGTGGCTGTTTTTCGGTTTGACCGGAGCCGCGGTTTTTGTGCTGAGAAAAAAGAGGCCGGACCTGCCCCGGCCTTATAAAACCTGGGGCTATCCCCTGACTCCGGCCATCTTTGTTCTGGCCGCCTTTCTGATTTCTCTGAATTCGTTGCTCAAAGAATTCTGGAATTCTCTGGCCGGGCTGGCCATCATCGCCCTGGGAATTCCGGCTTATTTTTACTGGAGGAGAAAAGAATCAAGAAGGGCTGGATGAGCCGGCCCCGGGGGTTTATAAGTCTTCTGACCCGATAAGACCGGTTCCGGGCGGCCGGCCGGTTTGCTGAAAGATGAAAAAGGTATTGCTGATTCAGCCTCCCCTTGAAGATTTCTATAC
>CAZDZU010000346.1:0-2403 GCA_964509995.1 uncultured Eubacteriales bacterium
GCAGATTTCTCCATTTATGAGTATCAGATCGGCAAATTCAACTGGCTGGCGCGAACAGCAAGTTAGCCCGATCAGCATGGCCATCATCAGAAGACAGTACAGAAAGAGAGAAGATTTGATGGCAAAGCGGGTTTTTCTCACGGTCAACTCCATAGTTTATTTTTCATTTTCGTTGATTCTCGTAAAAAGAGAATCAAGGATTATAAGTATAAAGATTTCCTCTGAAATTCAAACAAAAAATTTCTTCGGTGTATGCTGGTATCCAGGCGAGAGGAGTTTTATTGAAATCGGATGAATTGACAGCCCGCTGGCCAGGTCAGAGCTTAAAACGGCGGAGATAAATTGGGAAACAGGGGACACCGTACGGTGTCCCCTGTTTTAAAAGGGATTTTCGGTGGGGTAAGGCAGGCTGGCCGGCTGATTGTGGTAAATCTCGGCCAGACCCAGCATGCGCAGCAATGCGAATAAGGTCTTTCCGGCGGCCTTGAAACCAACAGCTGTATGGTGCGGGAATCTTTTTTCAATCAGCACGTGGCGGTAAAAACGGCCCATTTCTCTGATGCCGAAAACGCCGATGCTGCCGAATGATTGGGGCTCAATGTCGAGCACCTCTCCCTGGGCGATATAGGACCGGAGCCTGGAGTCCGCCGTGCCCTGCAACCGGAAGATGGTAATTTCCCCCGGTCTGATCCTGCCTTCCAGAGTTCCGCGGGTAATTTCGGGCTCTTTGCCGGGTTCCATCAGCCGGTGCATGATCAGCTGATATTTTAAGGATGGAGCCAGAAGGCAGCAGGAAGCAGTGTTGCCGCAATGGAAGCCCATGAAAAGGTCAGTCTGTTTGTAGTCGCCGATTTTCTCCCTGTTTTTTTCGTACATATCTTCGGGCACGGTGTTGTTAATATCAAGCAGGGTGGCGGGAAGTTCGGTGGCGCAGGTCAGAAGATATTCGCTCAGAGCTCCGTAGATATCCACCTCGCAGGCGACGGGAATTCCTCTGGCTGCCAGCCTGGAGTTGACAAAGCAGGGGACAAAGCCGAAGTAACTCTCGAAAGCCGGCCAGCATTTATTGGCAAAAACTCCGTATTCAGAAGCTCCCAGGTTTTTTTCCATGAATTTAAGCAGTGCCACTTCGTACTGAGCCAGTTTGTCCAGCAGCTCCGGATAGTTGTTCCCCGCCCCCAGCTCCCGGGCCATATCGGCGGCTACGGTCTTGATTTCAGGAGCCCCGGCTGCCTTCAGGAACAGGTCATAGAGATCCAGCTCGGAGTTTTCCATCACCTCTACCCCGAGGTCGAAAAGAGGTTTAATCGGGGCGTTACAGGCATAAAAATCCTGGGGTCTCGGACCGAAGCTGAATATTTTCAGGTTCTTCAAGCCCAGCCAGGCTCTGGCCACGGGAACGAACTCTTCGATCATCCGGGCGACTTCCGGGGCTGTGCCCACCGGGTAGTCAGGAATATGGACTTTAAGCTGACGGAGGCCAATATTATAGGAAGAATTTAGCAGTCCGCAGTAAGCATCGCCCCGGCCGTTATAGAGGTCGGAAGCGGTTTCTTCAGCCGCGGCGGCCAGCATCACCGGTCCTTCGAACCTCTGGGCCAGAATGGTGGTCGGACCTTCGGGCCCGAAATTTCCGAGAAAAATTACCAGAGAGTTGATGTTATTTTGCCGGATTTCCTGAAGGGCTTTCAGAACATCATTTTCGTTCTCGATGATGGTTTCAAGTTCAACCAGGGGGAGCCTGAGTCTCTGACATTCAGCAGCCAGAGCCCTTCTCCTTTTCCGGGAGAGCTCCGCCGGGAAGCAATCCCGGCTGACGGCCATCAGTCCGATTCTCACTTCAGGGATATTTGAGACTCTGTCCATTCTATTTCTCCTTTCTCTGTCCATAGTAGGCCTTGGGCCCGTGTTTTCGTTCGAAATGTTTTTTAATCAGATAATCCTCAAGCTCTGTGGCTCCCGGATTAAGGTGCAGGGTCAGGGCAGCCAGGCGAGCTATGTTTTCCAGAAGCAGAAGATTTTCCACCGCTTCCTGACCCGACTTTCCCCAGGCAAAAGGGCCATGTCCGGAAACCAGGCAGGCCGGATAATGGCCGGGATCAAGCTGGGCGAATCTTTCGGCAATCACCCGGCCGGTGTTCAATTCGTAGTCGGACAGGACTTCAGCTTCGGTCAGGGTCCTGGTAAGCGGCACAGCTCCGGGACAGAAATCAGCCTGGGTGGTGCCTAAACAGGGAATTTCCAGGCCGGCCTGAGCAAAGGCCGTGGCGAATTGGCTGTGGGCATGGGCAATGCCGCCAATTTCCCGAAAAGCCCTGTACAGATGAAGATGGGTGGCAGTGTCGGAAGATGGTTGCAGTCTGCCCTCCACCTGTTTTCCGTCAAGGTCCAGCACCACCATAT
>CAZDZU010000347.1:0-2395 GCA_964509995.1 uncultured Eubacteriales bacterium
CCTTTCCGAATATTTTATCAACAGGGTTTTGGCTTCTATCTGGGAAATGTGGGATTAATTGTCGTAAAAAAAATTCAAAGAAACTCGGGAGGATCAAATGATTACCCAGAGGTTTTTCAAATCGCCAGTTTTATTGACACTGGTTCTGAGTGCGTTTGCTCTTTTAATTCTGCCCGTGGAAGGCTTTTCAGCCAGGGTTGATAAGGGAGGAGCCCTGGTCGGGTTTATCTATGCCAGCGATATGAAGACACCGGTTAAGAACGCTGTGGTGAAGCTGCGCAACGTGGACACAAACTACGAATACACCAGCACTCCCACTGACGAGAAGGGAGCTTATAAAATAGAACAGCTCAAAGAAGGAAGCTATGTGGTGGGCATCACCGCGCCTGACGGCGATTACAATTTCGGCTATGTCGTCCGGATCAAAGAGGGAGAGATCGGTAAGCTCAGCCTGGCTCTGATGCGAGGTGAAGTTACCCCGATGGGCCGGGGTTCTGACGAATATGGCAAGGAAAAACCCTCCTTTTTCTGGACCCCGGTCGGTATTGCCGTTCTGATGGTTCTCACCACCGGAGCTCTTTACGGTGCCTTCAAGCTGATGGAAGGCAAGGAAGAAGCTTCACCCTCCAGGAAGTAACGACAACCGGGGACACCGTACGATGTCCCCTTTTTGCCTTCTTTCCCGCCCTTATTCCCCCATATGACTGACTATCGTTAACAGGGGACACTGTACGGTGTCCCCTGTTCAGGTTTATGCGGCCTGGCCAGGTATTTCGAGCAGAGGATAATGAATGGCTGAAGCAGAGTGTCCTCTTTTTGGAAAGATGTAATTCCGTATGGCTTTTGAGCATAAAAATGAGGTAAAAGAGTAAAGAAGTGAGGATGGCAATGAGAGAAAAAAGCTTTATTTCCTTAAGCCGAAGATTATCCAGGACGACTACCGACCCGATATTTGCGCTGGTGATTACGCTTGTCGTTCCGCTAACTCTGATGCTTTTCTCCGGCTCTTTGCTCAGTCAGGAAAAGGCTGATGAGGGGCTCCTTACCCTGGAAAGAATTTTTTCTTCGCGGGAGTTTGTTTCCGAGAGGTTCGGGCCGGCTAAATGGCTTCCCGACGGCCGCTCCTACACGATTGTTGAGAAATCAAAGGACGTGGAGGGCGGGATGGACATCGTCCGGGTTGACGCTCAGACGGGCGAGCGAAGGGTCCTGGTATCCGCATCCTCTCTTCTCGACCCTTCAAAATCAGCCCCGCTGAGGATAGAAGATTACAGCTGGTCGCCCGACGGGAACCTTCTCCTGATTTTTACTAACAGCCGCCGGGTCTGGCGCCTGAATACCCGGGGCGATTACTGGGTGTTAGACCGGACGAGCGGGCAGCTGAAGAAGCTCGGCGTGAGCTTTGAGCCTTCAAGCCTGATGTTTGCCAAATTTTCGCCGGTTTCGAGAAAGGTGGCCTATGTTTACAAAAATAACATCTGCGTGGAGGACATCGACAGCTCGCGAATTGAGCAGCTTACCCGCGACGGCTCGGAAACCATAATCAACGGGACCTCCGACTGGGTTTACGAGGAGGAATTCAGTCTCAGGGACGGCTTCCGCTGGAGTCCCGACGGGCGCCGCATCGCCTTCTGGAGGTTTGACACCAGCCCGATCCAGGATTTTTACCTGATTAATAACACGGATTCTCTCTATCCGCGTCTAATTCCGATCAAATACCCGAAAGTCGGAACATTGAACTCGGATTGCAAAATCGGTGTAGTTGAGGTGGAGAGCGGGCGCGTGGAATTTATAAAGTTGCCCGGCAACCCGAGGAAAGATTATTATCTCCCGCGGATGGACTGGGCTGGTAAGGCTGAAATTGTCTTCCAGCATCTCAACCGACTGCAGAACAGAAAT
This sequence comes from uncultured Eubacteriales bacterium, assembly GCA_964509995.1. Classification (GTDB taxonomy): domain Bacteria; phylum Acidobacteriota; class Aminicenantia; order Aminicenantales; family Saccharicenantaceae; genus Saccharicenans. The sequence continues at coordinate 1,900 of CAZDZU010000347.1, forward strand.
CAGGTGATGATTTACAGCCTGCCCGACAGCCGGCTGAGGACCATTTTCGCTGACGAGGATAAGGCCTGGGTAGAGGTGATGGACGATTTTATCTGGATTGATAGCGGTCGCGACCTCCTGTGGCTTTCCGAGCGGGACGGCTGGCGGCATGTTTACCTGGTTGACCGCGACGGAAAGCCCGCCCGGCAGATAACCCGCGGGCAATTTGACGTAGTCAGCATTGCCGGCGTTGATGAAAAAAGCGGCTGGCTTTATTATATTGCCTCACCCGATGATGCCACCAGACGGTATATTTATCGGGTAAATATCCGCGCGGCTTTAGCCGGTAAAGTGCAGCCGCAGCGGGTGACGCCTGCGGCGTTTACAGGAACGAATATTTATGACCTTGCGCCCGGGTGCCGTTTTGCCTTCCACACTTATTCCAGGCTCGACACCCCGCCAGCGATAAATCTGGTGAGGCTGCCCGAGCACCGGGAGGTGCGTTCTCTGGTGAAGA
>CAZDZU010000348.1:0-716 GCA_964509995.1 uncultured Eubacteriales bacterium
GTCTATGACAGTTCGAGAAATTCGGTCGTCTCTCCGGAACTGGGTCTGACCTCAAGGGAGGCCAGTAGCCTGAGAATCAGAATAACTCCCAGCGGACTGGTTCAGAGCTCGTCCGGGACGGTGCCGTCAGGTTATTCGGGCAGTACATCATCGGAAAGTTCATCGAGAAATTCTACCTCCACCGCCGCGGTTTCTAAGGGTGCTTCTAGAGAACGCTCTGGTGGCAGTAAGGCCTCTTCTTCGGGTAACGAGAAGCACTGAGAAGACAGGGTAACTTCAGGGTCAGCCAGGATCTGCCCGCCGGACAATTCAAGATGAAAAATTTCTGCTCGAAATGACTTCACTTGATTTTTTGCCGGCGGGAGAAGTGTCCGCTGAAAGCAGGCATCAGGAATTGAACCTTGAGAAGGGCCCGCTGCAGGCTTCTCAGGACAGGGCTCCCTCCTATTGGCTGACCCTGACCAGAAGACAGGTTCCGTGGATTACTCTTATTCCTGCTTTTTCAAGATTGGATATGGCAATTTCTGATTCGGCTCCGGGTTGAAACCAGATATAGCGGAAGCCGGCGGCAATGGCCTGGGAGGCAATTATCTCTGAAATTTCAGGGGGGACTACCACCAGGGCCGCTTTGACCGTTTCAGGCAGGCTGGAAAGTCCGGGGTAGGCAGGCTCTCCCTCGATCTGACTGGCCCTGGGATTTACGGGATAGACCAGAT
>CAZDZU010000348.1:726-2393 GCA_964509995.1 uncultured Eubacteriales bacterium
CTTAAAAACTATGTTCCCGTATTTGGCCGGGTTCCTGGAAGCGCCGACCACGGCAATTTCTTTCTGCTTCAGGAATTCCTGGATGACATTGACCATAATGAACCTTTTTTCAAGTTATATTTTACCTTATTTTTTAAGAAGCCGGCAGGATTTTAGAGCGAGGATATTTAGCCCGACCGGGCTCTGAGAATAAATTGAAATCTGTGTTTATCTGGGAGTCAGGCAGTCCGGTAGAAGCCATATTATATGTTTATCTGAAAAAGAAAGTCTCAGTCTTGCCTATAAAAAAAGAAGGTTCCCATCCTTCTTTTGCCCTTTTGCCCTAGCCTCCACCGCGATATTAATAAAGGCTTACGAAATTCTGATTTGCAGAAAATAGGGCGAGTTTTTTTGAAATTAAAAAGTCAGCTTTTTGTTTCGGGCAGGATAGGTAACCCAGGCCTCGCCATCCCAGTATTTTATTCGTTCTTTCAGACTTCTCAGTTCAGTCTCGGCGTGAGGCGGCAGAATCCGGGAGACTACCAGTTCTCTGACCGCTTCTGTCAGGACGTCGGTCGGACGGGATAGCAGCGGATTGAGCCGGGAATCAAAATTGTACAGCATCTGACAGGAGGTTTCTTTGCTGAATTCGTGAGTTATGATTTCCAGCATTTTTTCTTCGCGGAAAAGATGAACGCCTGTGATGTAATTGCGAAGCCCCATTACCTGGTTAATTGTGGTCCTGGGCAGCAGCAGGTAGTATTCCTGGGAGCCAGCCGGCAGCTCACTGAATTGAAAATCAGGATTTCCGCTTCCAGGTGAGCAACCGGTTATAGCTCTGGGGTCCAGGACTATCAGGCAGGCCTGCTGGAAATCATTGTTCGTTCCGCCGGCAGTAATTTCCTGCCAGCCGTCCTCATCCAGGTCTTCTATTAACAGGGCTGACTGACCAAGATGGCCGGCCTGCCAGTACTCTCCCAGAAGTCTGCCTCTGGCGTCCAGCAGTGAAATCTGAGTCGGGTACCAGGTGACATGGTTTCCTATTATCAGTACCGATTTTTCCTTGGAGTTGAGGTCAAAAGCGGCGGCTTCAAACCTCTTAATCATATAATGATTAGAAAATTCGTCAGTCAGAGTCTTTATCCTCCGCCCGGGCTGGTAACTCCACAGCAGTTTTCCGGACTTTTTCAGGCAGAACAATTCCGAGCTGATCTTTTCTTCGCTCAGATAATTTCCGGAGACCAGAATTTCTTCTTCTCCGTCTCCGTCAAGGTCAACGAATCTTTGCTGCAGGCTGTTGGGCGTGAAGGGCTGGCGCAGGGGGAAAGTCCAGAGAAGCTGATCTTCCGGGTTGTGGGCAAAGAGACGGTTGCCGTGGACCTCGATTATCACTGGCTGCCGGATTTTCCAGAAATGATAGGAAGGATTCTTATTGATGATAACCAGAGCAGCTACTATGATTGAAAGACCGAGAATGGCCTGAAGCCCACGCCGGATCAGTGGCCCCCTGGTCCTGATCAGATGGCTGATTAAAGGTCTCTTTATCTTCCGGCAGATTCGACTGTCAGCAATTATTTCTTTTATGTTGCCGACTCCAATGAGTTCCAGCTTTCGCCAGGGATGCCTGGCCAGTAGCTCGTACAGGTAAGTTCGGGCTTCCTTCAGGTTATCGGCCGGGATAACCAGAT
>CAZDZU010000349.1:0-2389 GCA_964509995.1 uncultured Eubacteriales bacterium
GCAGCCGGGAGACCTCAGTCCCTGGTACCTGGATTTTGCCCGGCCGAGGTTAATGCGGGCACCCGCCCGGGACCTGGCTGAAAGCAAGATGGCGGTCCAGGCTGAAGCAGCCCCGACTATGGCTCTGGAAGAAACCGCTGAACCCGTGGAAAGCTGGATGGGAGTTAATTTTGAGATCAAGAAACCCTGGACCATCCTGAGCGACGGAGCCGAGCGCCGGGTGCCGGTTGACTCCCGTAAACTTTCGGCTGGATTTGACTATCTTACGATTCCCAAGCTGCAGGAGCAGGTTTTCCTCAGGGCCGGTTTCAAGAATACCACGACGTATCCGCTGCTCAACGGTAAAGCTGACCTGTTTATCGGCCAGGATTTCGTTGGCTCCCTGACCATGCCTCTTATTCCTGTAAACGACGAATTGAAGCTCTTTTTTGGCGAAGACCCTCAGATCAAGGTTAAAAGAGAACTGGTCAGGAGGGAAAAGAGTGGACCCGGTTTTCTGGGCAAGACCGAAAGGGTCAGCCAGGTTTTCCGCATCAGCCTTGAAAATCTGGGGACCCGCCCGGTGGAGGTCGAGCTTCAGGACCAGATTCCGGTAAGCCAGAATGCCAGAATAGAAGTCAAGGATGTAAAGCTTACCCCGGTCCCCTCCGGCCGCGACGAAAATGGTCTTCTGACCTGGAAATTGAAACTGAATCCGGCCCAGAAGCAGGAGGTCACGATCGAGTTTACTGTCGAGTATCCCAAGGACAGTCAGGTTATCGGCATTTAAAGACTGCTGGCAAGATCCTGCCGCGCGATCAGTCGGGCTCATTATGCAGCCATAAAGGGAGTGGCTTACTATCCAGATTTAGCTGTCAACGTGGTATAATCAAAAGCCAGATTTTCAGGAGACGGTTGGTATTTTTTAGAAAGGAGAGGACGACCTGATGTCGGAAAAAGAGACTGCGTCCCTTTTCTGGATGATGTCTCCGGAAGAGATAGCCTCGGCCCTGAATTCCGACCTTAAACGCGGTCTGACTTCAGAGCAGGCTTCTGAATATCTTGCCAGATATGGACTCAACCAGCTTCAGGAAGCTAAGGTCCGGTCGCCGCTATCTGTATTTTTTGATCAGTTTAAATCTTTCCTCATCTGGGTGCTGATGGCCGCGGCCGTAATTTCCGGGTTTCTGGGCGAGTGGGTTGACGCCCTGGCCATAATCGCCATAGTCGTCCTGAATGCGGTTCTGGGCTTTGTCCAGGAATTCCGGGCGGAAAAATCTCTGGCTGCCCTGAAACAGATGGCCGCGCCGATGGCCAGGGTTTTAAGAGACGGCGAATTAAAGCAGATTCCAGCCAGGGAGGTGGTCCCGGGCGACCTGCTGGAGCTCGAGGCTGGCGACCATGTGGACGCCGATGCCAGAGTTGTCTATCACACGACCAACTTTACCGTTCATGAAGCGGCTCTGACCGGCGAGTCCACTCCTGTTTATAAGACCAGTGCTGTGCTGGAAGGAGAGGATATTCCGCTGGCTGATAGGGCCAACATGATTTATGCCGGGACCTCGGTCACTTCGGGCAAGGCACGGGCAATGGTGGTGACCACCGGCATGTCCACCGAACTCGGCCAGATTGCCCGGATGATACAGGAAATATCCCTTGAAACCACTCCTCTTCAGAGAAAGCTGGAACAGTTTGGACGCTGGATAGTTTATCTGTGTTTTTTTCTGGTCGGCCTGATATTTTTTCTGGAATGGCTGCGGGGCGGGGAACTGGTTCAGGTCTTCCTGACCGCTGTCAGCCTGGCTGTGGCCGCCATTCCCGAGGGCCTGCCGGCGGTGGTGACCATTGCCCTGGCTCTGGGCGTTCAGAGGATGGTTAAACGCCATGCCCTGATCAGAAAATTGCCGTCGGTCGAAACACTGGGTGCGGCTACCGTGATCTGCTCTGACAAGACCGGCACCCTGACCAAGAATGAGATGACGGTTAAGTCCGTCTATGCTGATGGTCGCCTGTTTACGGTTTCGGGAGCGGGCTACCAGCCGCAGGGGGAGTTCTCTCTGGACGGCATTCCCGTCAACCCGGCTGAATATTCAGGCCTGATGAAAACTCTGGCCTGCGGGACTCTGTGCAACTCAGCCCGGCTGGCCGAAAATAAGGATCGGTACCGGGTAGTTGGGGACCCGACCGAAGGAGCACTGCTGACCCTGGCCTTGAAGGCGGGGGTCAAGCTTGAAGACCTGGAAAAGAATGAGCCCCTGGTGGAAGAAATCCCTTTTGATTCCGAACGTAAGATGATGACCATGCTCAGGAAATCGGAGCCTGGTTTCGTGGCCTATGTCAAGGGTGCTCCTGATGTCCTGCTGAAGAATTGCCGCTTCATATATGAAGGCGGTATGGAGAGGCCCCTGAC
>CAZDZU010000350.1:0-2366 GCA_964509995.1 uncultured Eubacteriales bacterium
GGTTAAAATCCCCAAGGTCGGCCGTGGCCGCTTCATAAGCTACGTTGACCGGGTGCTTGAGTGGCAGATCCCAGATGGGAAAAGTCTCGAATTTGGCATAGCCGGCCTTAATTCCTCTTTTATGTTCATGGTAAAGCTGCGACAGGCAGGTGGCCAGCTTTCCGCTGCCCGGGCCGGGACCGCTGACGATCACCAGCGGCCGGCTGGTTTCTATGAACTGATTGGCTCCGTAACCTTCTTCACTGACGATAACATCCACATCGGTTGGATAGCCCCGGGTATAGCGGTGGGTATAAACCCTGATTCCCTGACGCTCGAGCTTATTCTTGAAAACCCGGGCCGACGCCTGTTCTTCGAACCTGGTGATGACCACCCCCGTTACTTTCAGGCCGCGTTCGCCGAGCTCATCGATGAGCCTTAAAGTGTCAGCATCGTAAGTAATTCCAAAATCGGCTCGCTGCTTCCTTCTTTCGATGTCGCCAGCATATATGCAGAGAATGATATCTATGCTGTGGCGAAGCTCCTGCAGCAATTTTATCTTGACGTTGGGGTCATAGCCCGGCAGCACCCGGGCGGCATGAAAATCGTTAAGGATTTTCCCCCCGAATTCCAGGTAGAGTTTTTCCGGGAAGAGTGCCAGACGCCGGCTGATGGCCTCGGTCTGTTCGCGGAGATAAATCTGGCTGTCAAAACCTGTTTTGTTCACTGCGGCAGTCCTTTTTTATTTTGCTTTTCTATGATCAGGAAATCGTAAAGTCCGTAATCCAGGACATTATACTCGCTTCCGGCCGGTTGTCCACCTTCCGGCGCCCGCTGAAAGGACCCGGGCCAGGCCCGTCCCGGAGGCGGATTCAGATGATGCGGGCCGAGTGTGTTCTTCAGGGTTCCGTAAACAATAAAGCTGAGTTCATTATGGCCCGGACGGAGCCAGGAAGTTATGTTCAGGGTCTCGTTCCGAGTGAGTACATAACCGGCCCGTTGACCGTTGACCAGAAGCTCGGCCAGCGCTCCCTGGAAAAGGCCGCTCCTGAAAATAAAATCATGTTCTTCCAGATCCTGAGGAGCGACTTCCAGGGCTGATTCATAAGCCACCCGATGTCCGTAAAATATGAGGCCCTGGTCCTTCCAGGAACCTGTGGTCAACTCCCGGTCTGGAGTCATCAGAAAACCGCGACCGACGGGCTGCAGGGAAAAGTTACCCAGCACATAGACCGGTTCCAATTCCGCCAGCAGGTTAAAGGGATTAACCACCAGGGTGATGGTGTTCAATCCGGTTCGGACCGCTCCGGCCAGCGGAAAAACTCCAAAATTCCGGTCCAGCCAGAACTCTCCCGGCAGCGGTTCGAGTCGTATCCCGTTTACCAGGACCCGGAAAATTTCTGGCCTTTCCACGGCCAGCCTCAGCGATTTCGAGTCTACTCCCGCTGCCACCTGAAAATGAAAATCAGCCCGGAACCCTGTTCCCTCAGCAAATCTGTTTCTGGAAATGATTTGGTCCTGGTACTGAACGCCGGAGTCCCAGGGATTCTTCGACCAGCCATGCCAGTGGTAAGTTTTCTGCTGGGCCTGATAAAAATAGAGATCTTTCTGGATTTTCCCGCCCTGGCCCAGATCGCAGTAATCAAGAGTCAGCAGGTTGGGGTCAAGGCGCTTCACTCTAACCGGCTTGAGGTTCAAGATTTCACCCGCTTCCGTTGTTTTATGGCCGGCCGCCGGCCTCCAGTCTCTTTTCCTGCCCTTATAAACCGCCAGCAGCAGGCTCTGACCCGGTTTCAGGGAGAAATCTATAAAAGCGCGGCCCCTCTTAATTCGAGCCGGATAAGCAGTCGCCCGACCGGTGAAGGCCTCCCATTCTTCAACCGCCCTTCCCTTCAGAATCGCCCGACCCGAGGCCGTCTGGTCCGGGCTGACGTTGGCCAGAAACAGAAGCTGGCCATCCTGAAGCTGGCGACGGTGATGAAAGAGGCGATCCTCACCCGAAAGGTTTACGAACTGAATATCATTCTTCAGGAACTTAGGAAAAAGTTCAGCTGACAGATCCTGCCCGGCCATTATCCTGAATCCTTTATAAGCGGCCAGATCTGCGGTCAGCGTTGAGAGCCGCCCACCGGCATAAATTTGACCCCCGGCCCAGGACAGGACACGGCCTCCCTTTTTCAGGTAATCTTTCAGCAGAGTGGCGGTTGATTCTTCCAGATTTTCCGTTCCGGGCGGGAGGATAACGAGCTCATAATTTCTCATCCCGACTACTAATCTTTTGCCCTCCACCGTCCCCTTTTCCTGCAGAACAAACTCGCTGCCCAGGTCATATTCGAACTGCAATTTCTCCAGGGTATGAACGAAATCCTGGAAACCCTGCCCCAGCC
>CAZDZU010000351.1:0-2073 GCA_964509995.1 uncultured Eubacteriales bacterium
CCTTCGGACTGCCGCTGAGCTATGGCGGGCCATTTCTTGGATTTATGGCCTGTAAGAAAGAATTTGTCCGCCAGCTGCCCGGAAGGATTGCCGGCCAGACGGTTGAGGCCGAGGGTCGGCGGGGTTTTGTTCTGACTCTGTCCACCCGTGAGCAGCACATCAGGCGAGAGAAAGCGACCTCCAACATCTGCACTAACCAGGCCCACTGTGCTCTGAGAGCCACCATCTACCTGGAGACTCTCGGTCGCCAGGGACTGAAGAAGATGGCCTGGCTGAACCTGCAGAAAGCGGCTTACGCTCTGGAAAAGCTGACCGCCATTCCCGGTGTCCGCCGGAAATTCGGCGGGCCGGTCTTCAACGAATTTGTGCTGGAATTTCCTTCCGACTGGAACCGGATAGCGCCGAAGCTTGAGGAGAGAGGAATCCTGGGCGGTCTGGGGCTGGGTCAGGACTACCAGGGGCTGGAAAAGTGCGCCCTGGTTACCATAACCGAAAAGCACAGCCGGGAAACGATTGACCGCTATGCCGAAGTCCTCAAGGAGGTACTCAAATGATCAACGTCATACGCGAACCGCTGATTTTTGAAATCAGTTCACCCGGCAAGAGCGGAGTCCGGCTCCCGGCCCTGGATGTTCCGGAGAAACCGGATATCCTGGAGGGCCTGCCTGTCAGGACGGACATCGAGGGATTTCCGGAGGTCTCGGAAACAGAAATCACCAGGCATTTTACCCGCCTTTCCCAGATGAATTACTGTGTGGATTTTGGCTTTTATCCTCTCGGCTCCTGCACCATGAAATATAATCCCAAGCTCAACGAAAAAGTCGCCGGGATGAGCAGCCTGGCCGGAGTTCATCCGCTGGCGCCCGAAAAGCTGGTCCAGGGCAACCTGGAGTTGATGAAAACCCTGGAAAAGTTGCTCTGTGAAATCACCGGCCTGGATGCGGTCAGCCTGCAGCCGGCAGCCGGCGCGCATGGAGAACTCACCGGAATGATGCTGATCCGGGCTTATCATCAGGCTCACGGCAACCCGAGAAAATATGTGCTCATTCCCGATTCGGCTCATGGAACCAACCCCTGCTCAGCCCATATCTGTGGTTACGCGGTTAAGGAAATTAAATCCAATGAGAAAGGTACCATTTCTCTGGAAGATCTGGCCCGGGAAATGAACGAAGAGGTGGCCGCACTCATGGTCACCAACCCCAATACCCTGGGGGTCTTTGAATCCGACATCTGCCAGATTGCCGAAATCGTGCACGCCAGGGGCGGTTTTGTTTACATGGACGGGGCAAACCTGAACGCGCTGGCCGGAATTACCAGGCCGGGCGACATGAAAGTGGACGTGCTGCATCTGAATCTTCACAAGACTTTTTCGACACCCCATGGAGGCGGCGGACCGGGCTCAGGTCCGGTAGCGGTCAGGAAGATACTCGAACCTTATCTGCCGGTGCCGGTAATCGAGGAGAAAGATGGCCAGTATCATCTGAATTACAACCGACCGCAGTCGATAGGGCGGGTAAAGAGCTTCTACGGGCAGTTCCTGGTAATGCTGAAAGCCCTGGCTTACATCCTGGCCCTCGGGCCGGCCGGTCTGCGCGAGATGACGGAAGTGGCGGTCTTAAACTCCAATTACATTCGCAAGAGCCTGGAGGGAATCTACCATCTTAAATATGATTCCCCCACGCTCCATGAGTGCGTTTTTTCAGATAAGTTCCAGAAAGAGTTCGGAGTATCCAACCTGGATATTTCCAAGCGGTTGCTCGATTACGGGTTGCATCCGCCGACCATGTCCTTCCCGCTGATAGTCCACGGAGCCCTGATGATAGAGCCGACCGAGACCGAAAGCCGTCGCGACCTGGATTTGTTTATCGAAGCCATGAAGGCCATCGACCGGGAAGCCAGAGAGAACCCCGAGCTACTGCGGACGGCTCCGCATATTACTTATGTCCGGCGTCTGGATGAAGTTCAGGCGGCCCGCAATCCAGTTCTGCGGTGGGAGAAGAGGTAAAACGATTGTAAGATCTGATCGGGGGATTTAGATAAGCCAGGGCAGCATTATCTGGTGAAGGAAAAGAC
>CAZDZU010000351.1:2083-2355 GCA_964509995.1 uncultured Eubacteriales bacterium
CTTGAAACTCTACGATTTCTGGGCGGGCCAGGGCTGTTATTTAGCCCCCACCTATGACCTGGAAGTCGGAGCCGGAACCATGACTCCAGATACCTTTTTCCGGGTGCTGGGAAAACGACCCTGGAAGGTGGCTTATGTCCAGCCTTCCCGGCGTCCGACCGACGGCCGTTATGGAGAAAATCCACACCGGGTTCAGAAACATTTCCAGTTCCAGGTAATTATCAAGCCCTCACCGGACAACATTCAGAGGGTTTACCTGGACAGTCTGAAAT
>CAZDZU010000352.1:0-2332 GCA_964509995.1 uncultured Eubacteriales bacterium
GGTTTCATCACCCGATTTCACATAAGGTCGTGGGTTGGAGTCCGGAACGCTGACATCCTGGGCATCTATGACCCCGACAGGAAAAGAGCTGAAGAAGCAGCCGCTCTGGCCAGGCAACTCAAAGTCGGCGAAGCCAGACCTTATAAATCCATAACCGAGATGGTGTCCGACCCGGCTATAGATGCCATCTGGATCTGCTCTCCCAATTACACCAGGACCGCGGTCATGGAAGAAATTGCTGAAGCTGTTCTAAAAGGCAAGGGTGAGCTGATCGGGGTGACCTGCGAAAAGCCGCTGGGAAGAAATGTCAGGGAAGCCCGGCGGATGCTTCAGCTGGCTCAGAAAGCAGGCCTGCTGGATGGCTATCTGGAAAACCAGGTCTTCGCCCCGGCTGTGGTCAGGGGAAAAGAGATTGTCTGGGCCCGGGGAGCCAGGCTGTGCGGGCGTCCCTACCTCGCCCGGGCGGCCGAAGAGCATAGCGGACCCCATATGCCCTGGTTCTGGGAGGGAGAATTGCAGGGAGGCGGAGTGCTCAACGATATGATGTGCCATTCGGTGGAAGAAGCCAGGTTCATGCTGACCCCGCCCGGAGCCAGCCGGGAGGAATTGACTCCGGTCAAAGTTACCGCCTATGCCCATTGCCTTAAGTGGCAGTTGCCGGAATACGTTGACCATTTAAAACGGATAAGCGGGGGAAAACTGGATTATGCTAGCCGCCCGGCCGAAGATTTTGCCAGGTCGGTGGTGGAGTATAAGGACAAACAGGGAAACATTCTGGTGGTGGAAACAACAACCTCATGGTGCTATGTTGGCGCCGGTCTTCGTCTGACAATGGAACTGCTGGGCCCGGAGTATTCCATGCAGGTCAACACCCTGGATTCAGGCCTCAAGGTTTTCTTCAGTCGACGGGTTAAAGGCAAAGCCGGAGAAGACCTGGTGGAAAAGCAGAATGCCGAGGTCGGACTGATGCCGGTGGTCTCCAGCGAAGAACACGAGTATGGCTACACAGCTGAAAACCGGCACATGGTCGAATCCTTCCTGGAGGGCAAAAGGCCGGCCGAAAACTTCAGCGACGGCGTCAATGTGACCGAGCTCCTGATGACCGCCTATATGAGCATCGAAAAAGATAAGACACTCCCCTTCCCACCTCCTGGGCTGGACAGTTTTATTCCGGCTGTGGCCAGGGGTCAGTGGAACCCCAGGAAGAAAAAATGACCGGTTAAAAAACAGGTCAACTATTTATAATAAAACTGAACCTGGAGAGGAGAAAATGAAAGGCAAAAAACATATCCTGCTTTTCGCTCTTTTGGCTTTCTGCCTGCTGGTTCCAGGCTTCATGCCGGCATTGGGCAGCGGTCAGGAAAAGGTTATCCCGGATGAGATTAAACAGCAGGTCAAGCAGACGGATTATAAATCTGTCCGCATAAAAAAATTCCCTGTGGCCATGCAGTGCTGGACCTACCGCGGCTATACTTTCTTCGAAGCCCTGGAGAAAACCAGGGCCCTGGGTATCGATTATGTTCAGGCCTTTCCCGGACAGAGACTGTCCCGGGACCTTCCAGCCAGTGTCGTCTTCAATCACCAGCTGGATGAAGAATACCTGAAACTCGTCCGGGAAAAACTGAACAGTCTGAAGATGAGCGTGGTCGCCTACGGAGTTGTCGATACCGGCCGGACTGAGGAAGAAATGCGCCGGGTGTTTGAGTTTGCCAGGAAGCTGGGTATCAGGGTAATTGTCACCGAGCCTCGGGATGAAGACTTTCCAGTATTGAGCAAACTGGTCAAAGAATACAACCTCAGGATTGCCATTCATAATCATCCTGAACCCAGCAAATATGCCCACCCGGCTACGGCCTTAAGATATCTTCAGGGCCTTGATGACAGAATCGGCGTCTGCGCCGATACCGGACACTGGATGAGGGGTGATCTGAAACCGGTTGAGTGTTTGAGATTGCTCCAGGGCAGGATAACTGATGTTCACCTTAAAGACCGCAGTGATTTTGGCACCAGAAAGGCGGAAGATGTAGCCTTTGGCAGCGGAAAGGCTGATATCAGGACCATCCTGGCCGAACTGACCTGGCAGGATTATGACGGCTGGCTGACCATTGAATATGAAAATGAAAAGGAAGTGATGACCCCGGAACCGGCCATTCAGAAAGGGCTGGATTTCATAAAAAAAATAACCTATTACGAAGGCTTTGAGCAGCTGCTGAGCAGGTATAACGGGTATTATGAAAAGCACGGCTGGAACCACTACGGTCCCGGATATTTCGAGCTTGACCCAAAAACTGGAATCCTGAAATCGCAGGGCGGAATGGGACTGCTCTGGTAT
>CAZDZU010000353.1:0-2331 GCA_964509995.1 uncultured Eubacteriales bacterium
GCTAACTCCTTTCTTAGAATATCTCAACCGGTTTTAGAAGAAGGATATTTTTTTCCGTATTTTTTGTCAAATTAAGTCTGCCGGTTAAAGAGGCGGCGAGAAAAATTCTGTTGATATTTTCTCCGGCCTGTGTTAATAAAGAAAAAAAGGCAAAGGAGGAAAGCCATTCCGAGCGCAATGGAAAAAAGAAGGGAAAAGAGACTGGACGAGGAGAACAAGGTTGTTCTTCACGTGCTACCGGGAAACGAGCAGCAGGAAGAAGAATCTTTCTATTCGTTTTCGCGGGATATTTCGGTGGGCGGTTTACGACTGGTGACCGATTCACCCCTGCCGGTCAAGACCAGGGTCAGGCTGGAAATCGCTCTGGCCGAATCCCAGAAGCTTATCACTGGTGTAGCCGAGGTGCGCTGGGTCAAGAGCCTGTTCGACGATGATGTCTTTGAAATGGGTCTGGAATTTGTTGAGCTTGATCCTCAGAGCAGGGTTCATCTGCTGGAGCACGTCTACCGCAAGGTTCTCTCGCGCTGAAGGGTAGCTGCCCTAACCGGGAGTAAGAAAATTTAGTTACGATTTCAGTCCAGAGATTTTTTAATCCCGGTGAGGAGTAAAATGACTTATTCCTGTTGGCGGATTTATTTAAGACTGCTCTCTTTTTTAGTGCTGGCCCTTTCATTTCAGGTTATTCTGGCTGCCGAAAAAAAGGATTATTATTTCCCGGAACTCCGGGCTGACCTGTATGTTCAGAAAGATGGTTCTTTTCATGTCAGTGAATTCCTGACCTTTGAATTTCAGGGACAATTTTCTTGGGCCTCGCTCTGGATCCCCCTGCGCGCCAGAGAAAATTCCAGCCTGGAAGTAAAGATTCTGGATTTTCGCGTTCGGGACGAGCGGGGCCTGGAGCTGCCTCTGGAAACATCGGTTGAGGGTGGGAGGTTTCAGGCGAGATGGAGATTCTCGGCCCGGAATGAAAGGCGAACCTTCAACATCAGCTATCGAGTTGTCAATGGGATATTGAACTATACCGATATCACCGAGCTTTACTGGCAGATTATAGGTCCCGAGGTTGACCGGCCGACAGCCAGGGCCGAGGTGACAGTGCACCTGCCTGAACCCGTGGCCGACCGCGACCGGCTGCTCATTTTCGGACATGGCTCGCTTTCCGGAAAGTCGGAAATTCTCGACCAGAAAACCGTGCGCTTTAAAGCCAGTGAGATCGCCTCCAGGCAGTTCATGGAAATAAGAGTGGTCTGGCCGGTGGGGTCGGTAGCTGGTCTTCCGGCTACCGGTTATAATCTGGAAAAAATAAAAGAAGAAGAAGCCAGATTTGTTGAGGAGACCATCGCCCGGGTCAAACAGGCCCGGGAGAGAGAAGAACGAAGGATTGAATTCCTGAAAAAACTGGGGTTGGCGTGGGTAATTTGGCAGATAATAGGTCCTCTTCTGTGGCTACTCGTTTATTTTTATTACTGGAAACGATTCGGACGAGATTATCGCTTTGAGGATATTCCTGAATACTACCGGGAATTGCCATCCGACCTGCCACCGGCTCTGGTTCAGGTCCTGCGACGGGAAGGGGAGAAGCCGTTGCCGGTGGCCTTTACCGCCACCCTGTTTGACCTGGCAACCAGAGGCTATCTGACGATAAAAGAGGAGAAGATTGAACAAAAGACTCTGCTGGGCTCAAAAATAAAGGATAAAACATATTTCGAACTCAATAAAGATTACCGGCAAGATAACCGCTTGAGAAACTGGGAGAAGTCAGTCCTGGAAATCGTTTTTGACCGGGCGGATAATGCCGGCAGGCCCGGCAGCCTCATATCCCTGGATGAACTCATACATTATCTCAAAAAACACCCGGCGGAATACCAGACCTGGTTCAGGCAGTGGCAGAAGGAAATCCAGCAGGAAGGACGGGATCTGGGCTTTTTAGAGCCGGGAAGCCGCCGGCTGAGCATGACCTTTCTGATAATCAGCCTGGTGGTGGCCAGTCTGACCTTCTCTCCCGTAATGTTCATCCTGACCTTGATACTGGCTCCCAAACTCAAGAGACGCCGTCGGGACTGGGCTCGGGAAAATGAATTATGGAAAGCCCTGGACAGGTTCCTGGATCACTTTTCAGAGTTCAAAGAAATCCCGGCCGAAGCTTACCGGCTCTGGGAAAAATACCTGGTCTTTGGAATTCTGTTCGGAAATGCCAAGAAGCTGGTCAAAATGCTACCCCGGATTCTGGATGGGCAGTAGGCGGCCCCGGCTGCCTGGCTGGGCGGAGCCTACGGGACGGCGGGTCTGAGCGGTCAGTTGGAGGCCATATCAGCAACCATGGCCTCAATC
>CAZDZU010000354.1:0-2330 GCA_964509995.1 uncultured Eubacteriales bacterium
CATCGAACGATACCCAGAGACGGTCCAGCCCCGCTTCCAGGAGATGACGGGACATTTCTTCCGTCAGCAGGGTGCCATTGTGGTTATTTCAACCGGAAGCGGAGCTGCTTCTTTCAGCTTCCTGACCATGATCACTATATCGGGATGAAACAGAGGCTCACCGAACCCGGCCAGCATCACCGATTGGAGAAAGGGAAAGCCTTGTAGCTGGCGGCAGAGCCGGTCAAAGAGCTCCAGCCTCATGGAACCAAAGACTTCGTGCCAGGTATTGCGGATACAGGTCTGGCACTTCAGGTTGCACCCGGAAGTGGGCTCGATGTAGAGTCGCCGGAGAGCATGAATATCCGGCTCGACCACAACCTGGTTGTTTTCGACCGTCAGCTTCAACCTGCTGCCAGGCCCGGCTCCGAGTCTGGTCAGGACCTCGGGCGGAAGCCTGAAACAACCCTCCCCGTCGATTTCGACCTCAATCTTAAGGCCGTTGAGAGTTCCGGAAGCCGCGGTCGTTCGTTCAGGCTTTGTTTCATCTGGATTGCGCATTATTAACTCGCTTTTATGAAATTTGATAAGTACCGATCCTGGTATTCATATCCGTTCCGGCATATCGATTCAGTCCGGTGCCTTCCTCCTGCCCGGGTTTCCCCCAAAAACCGGATTCCTCTTAATCCGCTTCCGGGCTCCTCTGCCACCGGCCAATCTTACCTGACTGATCTCGGTTACCCCGGTCAGTCGATCTGCGGTTGAGCTTTACCCCTCTCTTTCCCTTCACCCCCTTCTTTTCGGGCGCAACGATGATTTCGGGCCGCCGGATTCGGACCGGGAAGGTGAAGCGACCCGTTCATTCCTGACCGCTTTAACCTTCCGGCCACTCTGGGCCAGCTCATCTTTCAGCCATTCCCTGAGCGACGGCTCCAGATACTTCCGCCAGACAGCCGGGATACGGTAAAAAATCCAGCGGCCGTTTCTCCGGGCTTCGACCAGCCCGGCCTGACGCATAATTCCCAGTTGATGGGAAATCAGCGACTGTTCCAGCTGAAGCAGGTCCATCAACTCTCCGACGCATAGCTCGGAATCCAGCAGCCGAAGAAAAATCCGCAACCTGGTCCGGTCCGAAAAAATTCTGAAAATCTTCAGGGCTTCCTCAAGTTTCATTGTCCCGCCTTTCGTTAACATATGAAGATACGTTCATATATTAAAACGCACTCCGTTTTCAGTCAAATAACCACGCCCGTCCCCCCAGACCGGAGCCAGGCCCGCTCTCAGGTCAGACCTGACTGACAAAACAAGAGAAGCTTATTACCTCCTCGCCCTTAACCAATTTTACCCACCATTTAGCCAATGGCTAATCCGGTCTTGCTGTTTTTTATTTGGGATGTCTGCCCGCCTTCAGTCTTCCTGCCATTCTGAAGACCGGCCTTCCGGAGAAAAGTCTTTTGAAGCCCGCAGAGCAGACTTAAAGATATGTGCGGATACTGGTTATGACCATCACCGGAAAAATATCCTCCCCCAAACGACGGCTCGTTAAATCCGCCGCACCCATATCGAAGTTATTAACGACGCAGTTGAAAAAAAATCACAGATCCGCCCGCCGGCAAAGCCTGGCTGACCATACCCCACTCCGGCTTCAAGCCGACCGATCAGAGAAACAATAATAAAAGCTGTTATTACTCAAAGACTGGCCGGGGCGACAGGCCGTCCTTCCATCAGGTCTTGAAGACCTGGTAAAAGTAGGAGCTCAGGCGGGCGATAAAAGTCTTGGTGGTCAGAGGCCCGGTCCAGGTCCGGACCAGAACGGTGATTATATAATCGCCGTGGGGGCTGAAGACAATGCCGGCATCGTGGCAGACTTCTCTTTCCTGGCCGGTTTTATGGGCGACCATGGCCTCCCTGGGCAGGAAGCGCGGCAGCCGGTCGTTTATCCGCTGTCTTTTTAAGACATCAAGGCATTTATCTGAGATCCAGGCGTTAAGACACCGTCGATGATAAATCATTTCCAGCAACCAGGTCATTTCCCGGGCCGAAGTGTAGTTTTCCAGGCCTTCCTCCCGGGCTCTGAAATCCATCATCAGCCGGTTGAGAACGGTATCCTTCAGGTCCAGCTCTTTCAGCACATTTCTGATGTAGTCAAGGCCCAGGCGCTTGATGATGACGTTGGTGGCAATATTATCGCTGTGGGTGACCATATAATCTATCAGTTCTCCGTAGGTGAAGGTCCGTCCGTTGCGCATCCGGCGTAACAGCCCGGAACCACCCACCCGGTCGGGCCGCCGTAACACATATTTCTCCTGAAGGTCAAGTCGTCCGTCCTCAACCGCCTTGAAACTGGCTAC
>CAZDZU010000355.1:0-1966 GCA_964509995.1 uncultured Eubacteriales bacterium
GCTGGAGGAGCAGGAAGGAGTCAGGGTGGAGGGCACAGTTCTGCTGGACGGCCAGGATATATACCGGCCAGGAGTCGACATCACCCTGGCGAGAAAAAGAATGGGCCTCCTTTCCCAGAAACCCCAGGTGCTGCCGATGTCAATCTACGATAATGTGGCCTTCGGTCCAAGGCTTCTCGGCCTCAAAGACCACAGAGTGCTTAAAAATCTGGTGGAAAAATATCTGAGGCTGGCCGGTCTCTGGGAAGAAGTGAAAGACCGGTTGCAGGAACCGGCCGCCCGGCTGTCAATCGGTCAGCAGCAGAGGCTGTGTCTGGCCCGTGGCCTGGCGGTCGAGCCGGAAGTAATTCTGGGAGACGAACCCACCTCGGCCCTTGACCCGCAATCGAGCCGGAACGTTGAAACCCAGCTCCTGAGTCTTAAAGAAAATTACACCATCGTTCTGGTCACCCACATTCTGAGGCAGGCCAGAAGACTGGCTGACTATGTGGCTTTCCTCTACTTTGGAGAGCTTATAGAATTCGGCCCGGCTTCCGAAGTCCTGGCCTCACCCCGGGACTCCAGAACCCGGGCCTACATCACGGGCGAAATCAGCTAAACCGACCGTCTCTCCGATTCTGTGATTTGCGGCCGCGAAGATGGAAGGATAGCCCGGTGAGGGGCCACTCTTCCGAATCGCCGCCTGCTTGAAACCGGTTGGCTTCCGCCTGCTATTACTTTGCGGCTTTCTTGAAATCGGAGATGAACCGGTAAAAATCCACCTCGTTAGCCTGTAAACCGAACTGGTAGACATAGCGACCGGCCAGCCGGGAAGCAAACAGAGCCCGGAGATAATTCTGGGGTACCCGGGTCAGGAAGCGGTTTATTCCCACCCGGCGCACCAGAGACTTCGGCACTCCTATCTCAATGACCTTCTCCAGCAGGGCCTGGTCGTTGAACAGGTCGGAATTGTTGATGGCATCTTTGATCAGGTTGATTTTCTCACTGATCATATCGGTCAGGATGGCCCTGGGGATGCCGGTCCTTTCGTGCTCTTTCCAGATGATCTCAAACTCCAGCCGGGCGTTTTCCCGGATGACATCGATGATCTCGGCCACATACTGCTTGCGGAATGGGGATTCCTCGCCTTTCTTGACGCACATCAGTTCATCCCATTCCTTGTCGGTCATGGCCAGACTGGCCAGGACTTCAAGCGAGGAAGAGGTCACGCCACCCTTGTTGGCTGAAGCATCCTTGTAGATGATGACTCCCTTTTCCTCCAGCCTCAGCCTGGCTTCCTGGGTCAGGAAGAGGTTGGCCCCTTCCACTATTACCTTGAACCGGGGCTTGCCCTCAGCATCCAGCCAGCACTTCCAGTTGTTAATATTGATAGAGGCCGGGCGCCCGCCGCAGGGTACGAAGATATCTGCTCTGAATTTTGGATGGAGATGGAAAGTATTGCGGAATTGCAGCCCGTTTTCGACCTTCTCGCCGTCGGGCAGAACCACATCGCGATCCTTGATGTTGACCAGGAAACCCCGGGGAGAAAGCAGCGACCGGTTGAAATTCTCAATCATTTTCCTGGCTTTAGCCAGTCTGACCAGCTCTTTACGGTTGATACCTTCCGGGTCATACAGGACGCCGGAGCCGTCGATGATGGCCAGGATTCTATCCCTGGAAATCAGGATTTCGTTGGAGCCCAGGTCGCCGTCCGGTCCGCCGGTCATGACCTTGGTGATGTTTTCTTCCTTAAGCTCGAGTTTCTTCAGGGCACAGAGGACGTATTCGTGAACAGAGTTGGTGGTCATACTGTAACGGTCGTGGGGAATTCCACCCATGCTGAGGGGCTTGCCGGTGGTAAAGGCTTTCCAGAACTTGTAGCCGCGGACTCTGGCTCTCTGGGCTGCCCATTCCATCAGGTCGGCTGTCCATTCGTCCGGCCCCAGGAACAGGATGACCTCTTTGCCATAGTAATCAACGATGGAAT
>CAZDZU010000355.1:1976-2324 GCA_964509995.1 uncultured Eubacteriales bacterium
TTGTCGGGCATCATCAGGTCCAGAAGGCCGTCAATGTACTTTTTGAAAGCCACCGACATCTTGTCGGTAAAGCCCCAGCGCAGGAGGATGGTGCCCTTGGAACCGCCCTCCGCCAGGTCCTTGTTCTTTCTCTGCTGGGTCAGGGCCAGGTTATAGTTTTCATCAAAGATGAAATCTGAATTGTTAAGGTATGTCTGATAATTGATAGAGCGGACGATTCTGATTCCGCCGCGGGCGATGTCGCGGAAGCGGATATGGAAACCGCGGAGCTCACGACCAATCACATGAAAGACTCCAAAAGGTGTGACCGGATAATCAACCTTATTCAGGAATTCCGGAGTGTACATG
>CAZDZU010000356.1:0-2316 GCA_964509995.1 uncultured Eubacteriales bacterium
CAATTTAACCGGGAAACTGCTGAAAAAATTCCGGACCGGAAGGATCGAGGGCGCGGTTGTCTTTTGACCGGAATGAAGTTGAGAATATTTCAAATCAGACCGGAGAAATCCGGGTCTGGCCATGAGGTCCCGTCAAATATTCAGGAGTTTATTTCAGGTGTGAGCAGCTGTTCGCCGGCCGTTTACCATTTAAGCTCGGAGCCAAAAAGAGAATGGGGTATGAGATAGACAAGAAGCGTGATGACTGAGGCCGCCAGCACCCAGCCTCTCCGGGGCTTTGTCCTGCGCCCGGAAGCCAGGGCTGCAATCCAGGCCAGCATGGCCAGAAGGGTCTTGGTGTCGGTCAGGTCTGTGCCCAGTGGAAAGCCGCTCCAGAAAACCCCGAAAGCCATCTTCTGGACAATGGCCCCGAGGATAAAACCGCCGATGAAGAAAAGCACCGCGGTCCATTTGGTCAGCCGGGTCGGGTCTTCCTGCTTGTTAATAGCTGCCAGTCCCGAGCGGACGGCCAGCAGCATGGCCAGGAACATAACGATGACGTGGGCAATGAGAATTCCCGGAGCCACCCGTCCCTTGAATCTTATGATTACCGGCTTTTCTCCGGTGAGCGAAGTTTCCTCTGAACCGCTTACCAGGTGAACCAGGTATTCCAGCTTGCCGGCCCGGGGCTGCTTGGGGAGATAGCCAGTCAACCGGTTGTCTTCCAGCTTCATGGCCAGGATGTTCCAGGGGGTATCGCTCCGGTAACGCCTGAACTGCAGGAAACCCTGAACCTGGCCGGCCAGGTTTTCGGGCAGATTGACTATAACCTCACAGTTTCCGGTGGTCTCGGCACTTCTGGGCAGCCTGTATTTTATTTCCTGTCCCAGGAAAACTGTCTTCCCGCGGATGGGATAGGTCGGTCCGGTCATCCGCTGGTAGACGGCTGAACCCAGGGTGATAATTATTGCCAGCAGCCACAGCAGAACTTTTCTCATCTTAACTCTCCTCATACCAATCTGAACTCAGCTCCTGCTCCCGGAGCGTGGCTTGAGCATAATCCACAGCCCCAGGGCCATCAACAGCACGGGCCAGAGAAAGCGCCAGACGTGCCTATCGATGAGATGAAATCTGATCAGGAGGAGGAAGCCTCCGAAGATAATCAGAAAAAGGGCCTCGTTGGAACGTTTGAAACCGTTGCCGATAAATATCGACAGGCCGATCAGGATGAAGATCGCCGGCCAGTAGGTGGAAATAATCCTGCCTATGTCCAGGTAACCCGCCTGCTCCAGCAGGAAAAGCAGGCCGAGAATGACCAGGAAAAGCCCCCAGAAAATTCGCCCGTCGCCTCTTCTTGAGCTCATCGTCTGTCCTTTCTCAGTTGAGATTTACAGCAGTTTTATACCATAAAAATACCGCTCCGGGCTAATGGAAAATTTCAGAGGAAGAAGCTGAGACCCGGCCGTCAATCAGCGGTCAGGATCATAAACGGTTTTTTGTAGAAATTTTTATAGAGCGGCCGCAGCCGGTCGCGGTCGTAATACTTGTCCACGTCGATGTGCTTCTTATGGCTGGTGACGGCGTCCAGGGGAATATGATCGTACTCGCCGTTGCGCAGACAGACCATGCGTCCGGTTCGATTTTCCAGAACCAGGTCCAGGGCCAGGTTGCCATAGGCCATGGGCACCAGAGAATCCATGGCGTCCGGGTCGCCGCAGCGCACCAGGTAGCCAAGCTTCTGGTTGATGACGTTTATTCTCCGTCCCTGGTTGTATTTTGGCGACAGCTCTTTGAGCAGGCTCGAAATCCGGTCGCCGATGCCACCCAGTTTTTTATGACCGTACATATCGGTCTCTTCGCTTTCAAAGATCATGCCCTCGCCTTCAAAAGCCGCTCCCTCAGAAACCAGGACTACAGAATAATGACTGGGGTTGCTGTGCCGGTCTTCACTCAGCAATTCGCACAGTCTTTCGATGTTGAACTTGTATTCCGGAATGACGCAGCGGTCAGCGGCTCCGGCCATGGCTGGCAGCAAGGCGGTATAGCCGGCATAGCGACCGAAAACTTCAATCACCAGGAAGCGCTCGTGAGAACCGGCTGTCGTCCGCAGCGAGTGGGTCAGGCTGATGGTCCGGGTGACGCAGGTGGAAAAACCGATACAGTAGTCGGTGCCGGGGACGTCATTGTCCATGGTCTTGGGGATGGCAATAATCTTGACTCCCTGTTTGTGGAGCTGAACGGCATAACTGAGGGTATCATCACCGCCGATCGGAATCAGGTAGTTGATTCCCAGGAAATCCAGATTTTTGAGGACCTCTTCTGTCAGGTCGTTAATTT
>CAZDZU010000357.1:0-2289 GCA_964509995.1 uncultured Eubacteriales bacterium
ACTATATATCATAAATAACAACTATAAAGAGTCTGACCTGGAAGAGCTTATCCTGTCAATGGTCAGACTGATTCTCCCCCTTGTCAGAAAACAGAGCGGACTATACCTGAGGCTGGCCGGCTATCAACCACGGGATATTGCCCTGCTCACAATCTCGACTCTCTTCATCAGAAACAAGCAGGGCAGGTTTCCGGTCCTGGAAAAACTGTTCAACTGGAAAATAATCGAGAAATTTATGGTCGCCAGGGAGGCTGACTTCAGGCGTTATCTCAGGAATATCCTCAGCCGCCGTCTCAAGCAGACTTTTTATTACCTGAGCGGAGAAATCCAGCCCGAGAGGGCCAAGATCAGGAGAGAAATTCTTTACACCCTGAAAAAGCTTCCCGGATGCCGGATTAATAAAGAAAATGGCCGGACGATGGCTGTCATCCAGCCCGAACATCCGGGCCGGACAAAGCCGACGATTCTGAAGGAAGACCAGTCCGACCGCCTGGTCGAAATCTGCCTCAACCAGGGACTGGGCAGTCTGCAGGTGCCGAAGTTTTTCAGGAGACTGATCGAGGTTCTATCCGACCGGAAATCGCCAGTTGAAGTCTCTCTTAACACTCTTCTCGAAACCTACATCGAGACCCAGAAAAATTTCCTGCTGTCGGAGGTAGGAAACGGGCCGGTTACCCTGTCCAGTTCCGGAACCGGGACCGCGAGCCCGGAGATCAGTGACCTGTTAGAAGAATTACAGGTCAGAAACACCCTGCTCCTTAACCGCTATCTAACCAGAAACAAGATCAGGAAAGAAGAAAAGGATGCCTATTTAAGAGCCCTGAATGACCTGTTCCAGGACTGGCAGGACGGAGGGCAGGAAAAATCACTCTATGAATACCTGAAGAAATATGCTCCTGAAATATCTCCCGGAGAATACCGACAGAGAAAAAGAAAAATACTGGAATACTTAGTCAAGAGTTCCAGGGATTTCCTTAAAATTAGACTTCTGGAACAGCATTCCGCATCGGGGAGAACATGACGGACAGAAATTTCAAGAAAAAAACCGATACCGAATTCGTGAACCTTTGCTCGGAATTAGCCCGGCCGGCCAATTTCCGCAGGAGGGTCAAATTGTTCCACCATCTGAGTCAAGTGTCGCCTTTCCCTCACCTGGTTGGTTTCAGCGGCCTTCCCTCCTATGAAATTTATGCCGAAAGGAGATCCCTGGTCTCCTCCGACCACAGCTTCCTCCTGAGAATTCTTCATGATCAATTGAGCGGACGGCTGGAGGCCCACCTTCTTCATCCTTCAGAGCACAGATACCGGTACACATTTATTGTGCTGGAAAGCCTGAAGCACGAATTCCTGACTGATTTTCACGGCTGGGCCTTCCTGGGCCAGATTGAAGAAGACCGGGCCCTGGCGGCCGTCTCCGTCAGCCCGCCCGCGGCGGTTTTCGAACTGAAGCCCGACGACGAGCCGGTTCTAATTTTTGCCGAAGAAGAGCTGAAGGAATGTCTCGTGAAGACCGAGTTCTTTTCAGTCGGTCCCCAGCCGACACTCAAAGTCCGGCTGGTTAATCTGCCGGAGGATTATGAAATTAAAAGATTGGTCCTGGTCATCGATGACCAGGAGACATTGATCGCCGTCCCGCAGAAGGACCTGACGTTTTACGAACTTCCAGAAAGCTTCCGAACTTTAAGAATTTACCTTTATGAATAATAAAACGAACGGTCAGCAACCAGAAAACCCGGTGGTCAATCTGCAAAACCTTTTTAATCAGACTCTATCCAGCTTGTCCATAGCCGCTGACGAGCAGGAAAGGGTCCGTCTGATCAACGATTTTTTCCGTTCCACTCAAGACCTGCCTGAAGACCTGACCTGCTCATTTCACCTGCAGCTGGCCGGACTGTTCTTCTTCCTGACCGCCTCCTTCCAGCCTGACTGCCTGCCGCCGGAAGAATTGCGAGATTATGTGGAGACTTCCTGGAATCTTTACCAAAAATTCCAGGACAAAATCAACTTTGCCCAGATGAAGGAGACTCTGGGCAATCTCTTTTTTTATCAGGCCCTGAACCATTTTTACCTGGGCGAACTGGAAGACGCCCTGAGGGCCCTGCGCCGGAAGCAAAAGCTGGCCGCCGCTGACTCTGTCGATAAATTGGCCGAAGTACTGGAGGCTGTCGAAGAGGAGGCGGCAGCCGATATCAGGGAACTCAAGGACCGGGGGAGCTCGAACTGGTTGATTTTTTCAGAACTGGCGGCCAGACTTGGCCGGGAGAACGGACTGTCCTTAGACCTCGACCT
>CAZDZU010000358.1:0-2288 GCA_964509995.1 uncultured Eubacteriales bacterium
GTTTATAACGTCCAGCTCGCTGGCCTGAAGCAACCCCTCCACCCCGAAATCCTCAATAACCAGAGAAGCCACCACATTGCCGTAGACAGCTGCTTTTTTCAGTTCTCTCCGGTTGAAACGTCCGGCACTGTCCAGGTAGCCCAGAAAGGCACCGGCGAAAGCGTCCCCGGCCCCGGTCGGGTCCACCACCTGTTCGCAGGGATTGGCCACCACCCCGAACACGAAATTTTTGCCGAAGAGCATGGCCCCGTGTTCACCCTTTTTAACCACGATGACTTTTGGCCCGGCTGCCTGAAGCTTGCGTCCGGCCCGGACCAGGTTCAATTCATCGGCGATCAGCCGGCATTCCTCGTCGTTGACGAAAAGAATATCCACTTTCTGGATTGCCCGTAGCAGGGCTTCTGGCTTGTTTTCAATCCAGTAACGGATTGTGTCCATGGCCACCAGTTTAATTGCCGTCAGCTGGCCCAGAATATAATCATGACTCTCCGGGTCCAGGTTGGACAGGAAAACCAGCTCTGCCTTTCTGAAACTTTCAGGCAGGACGGGCTTAAAATCCCGCAGGACGTTCAGTTCCGTCCTGACCGTCGTCCTGAGGTTTGGATCCTGACCATAACGGCCATGCCAGAAGAAGGTCTTGCCTTTTCTGACCCTGAGTCCGGCCAGGTCTATTTTCCAGGAACGAAGCCTGTCCAGGAAACTCCGGGGAAAATCGCGGCCGACCACCGACACCAGCCCCGGCCTGGTAAAAAAACTGGCCGCCAGAGCGGCGTAGGTTCCCGAGCCGCCGATTATTCTCTCCCGACACCCGGATGGCGTTTCAATGGTATCAAAAGCCACCGAACCGACGATAATCAGGCTCACCGGCTTCCTTTCTAATTCTTGATATATTTTGAAATGAGAGGAGCCAGCTTCTCTACCGTTTCCTGGTTTCTGGCTTCCGGACTGGTAACGATGGCGTTCTGCAGTGCCTGCCGGCAGGAGCAGGACTGTCCTTCAATCAGGCCGATGGTAGTCACTGCCCTTTTGATCACGGCCCTGGCATGCTCAATATTATATTTCAGGTTTTCCAGGACCAGCTCCACGCTGACCGATTCTTCCTCACTCTTCCAGACATCATAATCGGTCACCAGGTTCATGGTGACATAACAGATTTCGGCTTCCCGGGCCAGTTTGGCTTCGGTAGCCGCGGTCATGCCAATAACGTCAGCCTGAAAGAGGCGGTAGATTCTGGATTCAGCCCGGGTGGAAAAAGCCGGCCCTTCAATACAGACGTAAGTTCCACGGGGATGGACGGATAACTCAAGCTTCCTGGCCGCTTCATAAACATGCCGGGCCAGCACCGGACAGACCGGCTCAGCCAGACTGATATGGGCTACCACCCCCTGCCCGAAAAAAGTATTATGACGGTGAGTGCGGTCAAAAAACTGGTCGGCCAGGACGATATCCCGTGGCCTGATTTCTTCTCGGAGAGAGCCAACCGAATTGACCGAAATCAACCTTTCCACTCCCAGCAGCTTGAAGCCAAAAATGTTCGCCCGGTAATTCACCTCGGCCGGAAGCAGCCGGTGTCCGTGTCCATGCCGGCTCAGAAAAGCCACGGGTACTCCTTCCAGTTCACCCACCAGATAACTGTCGGATGGAGGGCCGAAAGGAGTCTCCAGATCCACTCGTTGAATATTCTTCAGGCCTTCGATCCGGTACAGGCCGGTTCCGCCCAGAATGCCCACTTTAACCGAAGGATAGTCCGGTTTGTTCACTTCTCACCTCTTGAAACTATTCATATATAACTAACCGGCACTTTCAGTCAAGATTGAGCTGCGGATTTCTTAAGAATTTAGATACGGAAATTCTGCTAAAAAGAGCGCCACCGCCGCAATCATCTTCCCCCGACTCCCCCACTTTTACAAATTTTCTAAAGCAAATGTCCCCCATTGCCGAACTAAGATATTTTCATTGTCGGTTATAACAACAAGTCCTTACTTTCCTGCTCATAATCAACAGCCTGCAACCTGGTGCTGTAATTTCTGGAAACGGATGAAGATGAGTAGCCCGGTTGTTTCCTGTCGCCCGCAGCGGAAGGGTTCTCCTTCGGGGAAGATCGGTGGAGAGAGGACGACAGGGGGCACGCCATGACAGGACCCCTTATCATTTAAGCCATGAACTCAACCTGTCCCTGAAATTCCCTTAATAAAGCATTTCCATTTAAATGATTCCTGAAAATTCCTGGAGAAGGGTGGCACGGCGTGTCTCCTGTCGCCCGCAGCGGAAGGGGTTCCCCACGGGGG
>CAZDZU010000359.1:0-2270 GCA_964509995.1 uncultured Eubacteriales bacterium
CGTCTACCGTCCAGACATTTTTATCATCGGTCGTCTCTGCTGAGAACTTTATGAAATCGCGCAGGTTGCTCTTGCCCTGGCCCTCGAAATTTTTGATGACCTCCAGCAACTTGATGAGAGAGCCGGCTTCCCTGGGGAAAAGATCCAGGGGCTTGAAAACTCCATAAACCTGACTGACCAGGTCATACAGGGGAAGATAGCCGGTAGTTTTGAAGAAATTTTCAAAATATCGGTCCCAGAGGTCGGGCCAGTTTTCACGAAAAGAGGTATACAGAGGTGCCTGGCCGGAAAGCCTGGTAGTCAGGATGAACTCGTGGAGAGCCTCCAGCGGAAGAGCAAGACCGTCAGCCCTGAGTCTTTGCTGGAAGAGCTGTCCGCAAAGAAAGACCGAGAAATTCAGGTCGTCAAGGGGATAATCCAGGAATTGCAGGAAGGCCAGAATTTCCCTGATTACCGGGCGGCTTCTGATGTCCAGGGCGGAAAAAGGAATGAAGGGGATGTTTTTCTCATTGAGCCAGGCGGCCACCTCTTTAACCGTCTTGTTTTCGTAGGCCAGAACCGCCAGGTCCGAATAATTATAACCTCTCTCCTTGAGAACCCCGATTAAATTCTGAACTTCGGTTTTTTCGGGAGAATCCGCCTCCTCGCCATTTTCTTCCTCCTGGCCACTATCAGTACTTTCCGGGCTGGAATTTGGTTGTTCCTTCAGGTCGATCAGCTTCAGTTCGGCGTAACCCGGAGCGGATCCCTCTGCAACCGCGGGCCAGCAACAAAAGTCATCCAGAAGACTCTGACTGGCGGCAGATTTCCAGAGGTGGGCATCCTTCCAGCCCTTTAGTTCGGGCGGCATGTTCTTAACACCATCGGGAAATATCTTCTTTACCCACTCCAGAACCTGACTTCTGCTCCGCCAGTTCTGCTGGAGTTCAGCCACCCTGGGGGTGACGGAAGCAAATCCGCTCTGTCCTTTGATCAGGCTAACCATTATCCGGTAATCAGCCTCGCGAAAACCGTAGATGGCCTGTTTGGTGTCGCCGACAATAAACAGACTGCCCCCCTGGGAGAGGGCGTTTTCTATCAATGGAGAAAGGTTCTGCCATTGCAGGGGAGAAGTGTCCTGAAATTCGTCAATCAGATAGTGATAGATCTCGGTGCCCAGGCAGTAATAAATATCGGGCACCACTCCAGCCTTGAGGTAATTGGCCAGCAGGCTGTGGACATCTTCCAGAAAGACGATCCCTCTTTCTCTCCTGGCCCGCTCCAGCACATTGAGAAAAAGGTTATAAATTTTGATGTGCGGCTGGAAGAAAATCCTGGCCTGAATTTCCTTGTATCTATCAATAATTTCTTTAAGCTTTTGAAGCTCGCGGGACAGACGGTCGGGAATTTTCTGCTGCTTGCTGTTGAGAAGGCCAAAATCATAATCAAGCCAGTCGCTCAGCCTTTTCCTGGGGAGAAATTTCAGGAGCTTCGAATCCCGGCGGCAGCCGCCCCATTCTTCCACCAGCCGGTTGACCTTCTCCCGGGCCGGCTCGAATTTCTTTTCCAGCGCAGCCAGTTCCTTTCTGGCCATGGCCAGGTCAATCTGAACCGGCTGGCGGTTGGCTCCAGCCAGCTTTCTGTTTAAGCCGATGAAGATACGCTCCAGGTCGCTGGCCGGGTCCCAGGCAAAAGCACCGGTGGATGAACCCATTTCTTTCAGATGCCGGCAGACCTCCTGGAAATAATCGAATTCTGATGAATCAGCGCGAACATCGTTCAGAAGCCGGGAAAAAGCGTAGGAGATGACCGGGGAGGAATCTATGGTTATTTCTGCATCCGGGCTGACCCCCAGTTCAACCGAGGCTGCCTTGAAGATGCTGGACATGAAACTGTCGATGGTGGTCACCTGAAAATCGCTGTAATCCCGCAGGATCATGTTAAGGATTCCTTCGGCCCGGAAGCGGAGCTGACCTTTCCCGAGAGTTACCAGGTGGTTGATTTCTCTGAGGTCACGGTCGGAAGTCTGGCCGCCGGAAAGAAAATAGCATTTTTTAAGCCAGCCGATAATTCGTTCCTTCATCTCCTTGGTGGCATTTCTGGTAAAGGTGATGGCCAGGATCTGATGCGGCTCATTATGCTTTATAATTTCAGAAAGGAGAAACTGGGTAAAACGAAGGGTCAGGGCCCTGGTTTTTCCGGTGCCGGCAGAAGCCTTCAGAATGACAAACTCCGGGAACCTGATATCCCGGTCCCGGAAAAGAATACTCTGCTCTGGCATTAGCTAATAT
>CAZDZU010000360.1:0-2269 GCA_964509995.1 uncultured Eubacteriales bacterium
TCAATATCCCGGTATTGGACTATCGCCCTGATAAAAGCTCTGATGTTAAAGTTATAAATTATTTTGCCCTGAATCAGGCTGGCCGTATAAATCCTCTGGTCTTCGGCTTTTAGCTGTTCGTAATTGTAGGAAGTGGTAAGGTTAAGGTGGCGGGTGAGGTTAAGAGAGAATCCAGGCTCCAGCGATATTATGCTGGCCGGCCGGATGTTGTCGAAGTCTATCCAGCGGCCAATGGCAGTTTCGATAATTAATTCACTGCCGCTGAAGGGTTTTATCCCGATCTCGCCGTCAAACAGGGCATAGTCAAGGGTGCGGTCGAGGTATAGAGTCCGGCCGAAGTTTCCGCTCAGAACGGCTGAGGTCTGAAGCGGTCCCTGGTACATCGTCCTCAGAGTCAGACCCTTATCCAGAGCATTGCCGTCATGGTCGTAGATGACCTGGCCCATGGCTCCGAGACGAATCACGTTGAACCAGCCTTTCGGAGAGCCCCAGATCTGACGCATGACCACGGCCCCGGCAGTTCTGGTGTCGACCCGCGGGATGTAACCGTAATCGGCCCGGAAATTCCGTCCCAGGTCTTCCAGTATGGCCTGGATTATCCAGTAGCGCGATTGGTGCATCAGGGTGAGATTTATGGCGTTGGCGCCGAAGTTGTCGGTCGGCTGGAGGTAATCATTCTGGACATCGGAAGGATATCGTGTCTCTGAATGAAGGAATTGAACCGTCAGCGAGGTCGTCTGATTGAAGCGGAAGAAGCTATCGGCCCCGAAAACATGGTTATGGTAATTGTCGCCGGCGCGCCCGGTGTAGAGCAGGCCGACGGTTGAACCTTTTCCGATGTCCTGGCGCAGCCGGAAAACACCCCGTAAACTCGCTGGTCGAGCGACAGGCTCATTGAACCCTGGCTTCCAGGGAGCAGCAGATTGTTTATCTCATCCTGGGCCGTGAAGAAGCCCAGAGCTGTGCGACCCATCTTGCCGGTCATCTTGACCCCCCAGGCCGGGTCGGCCACCGTTCTGGTAAAAACGGCATTGATGGGGGTGAGGAAAAAATCGCCCCCTTCCAGGAAGAATGGCCGTTTCTCCGGGTAGTAGAAGGCGAAACGCCGGTTTATTTCGAGCTGGGCGACGTCGGCTTCCACCTGGCTGAAATCCGGGTTGGCAGTGGCGTTCAGGATGAGGTTCGGGTGACGCCCCACTTGAAAGTCACGCCCGGGTCAACCTTCTGATTGAGCTTCTCGAGCGACCCGTCAGGGAAAGTGGCCGGGTCCATGGCCTCGGTCCTGACTGCAGTCAGCGTGGGATTAATTTCAATGTTGCGACCGGGCGATATTCCGGCCAGCCCCACCAGCTTATTGAACTGGCAAAGGATGCAGGAGACGCTGCGTGACCGCCGGTGAGAGGTGATGCGGTGACGAAGGCCACGGGGCCAGCTTCGTTCAGCGCTGAAGCCCCAGGTCTGGGGAGCGTTGCTGGCCCGGAAGCGAAGCTGGTTGAAGGGGATGGCCACTTCAACAGCATAACCCCAGTCTTCTATCCGGCCGGCCGCATTCCAGATGGCGTCCCAGGAGAAGTCTTCATAGCCTTCGAGCTCCGAGAAATTGGCATCAGCCTGGACGCCAAGGGGATTGACCCGGAATTGAAAGCCGCGGCGCTCATCGTTGAAGCAGTCCACCATGAAGCTGACATGGTCGTCAAGGATAAGTCTGTCGGTGTCGTCACGGTCGATAAGATGGGCCCGGATTTTGCCCGGGTCCGGGTCAAAGCAGCGGAAAGCTACGTAGAAATTATTCTGATCATAGGTGACCAGACACTCGGTTTTGACCGGCGGCTCAATGTTATCGCCGGGAGTCCATTCGTAAAGGAGCGGAATGACAGCTGCGGTCTGCCAGGCTTCTTCATTAAGCAGGCCGTCAATTTTAATCTTAGAGCTGGCTGCTGTCACCTGATAGATGGCTTCTCCCGTGGAGGTAGTAGCTGCCGAGACCTGCTTGATGGATTGCAGTGTCGAAGAAGGTTCCGGAGAGGGGAAAGCATTTCCGGTTTCGGCTGATGAAACCGGACTAATGACAGGCGCTGCTCCCCACAGAAGCAAGGCCGGGATGATTGAAGTTTTTCTCTCCAGGGCCCCGGAGGAATCAGCCGGCCTGGACTTACTGGCTGGCTCCGTCTCCCGGGCAATCAGGTATTCAGTCCCGCTTCCCAGGGTGAGGGTAAGTAGTATCAGGACAAGAACGATGCTCAACGAGGCCTTTGAAGCTATTCCTGGC
>CAZDZU010000361.1:0-2261 GCA_964509995.1 uncultured Eubacteriales bacterium
CTTCAGAACTCAGTCCGGGTATGGTGACGGAATCTTTCCTGTCCGGCAGCGAAGAACGGAAGAGAAAATAGATTAGTATGGAAGCCCCCAGGAGCATAAATAATGCCACCAGCAGAACAATCCTGAAAACTCTTAATACTTTCATTCAGCACCCCTTGTCTCCGCCAGGGGCTGCCCTTCGCTTTTTCCGGATAGTTTTATTATCTGGTCAGCCCGGCCGGTTATCGACTCCGGCAGCCTGATGCCCTGAAGTCTGGCGGCCTCTTCATTCACAAAAAATCTGACCCGGTCGATGTACTGAAAGGGAATCCGGGCCGGACTCTCTCCCCTCATCACCCTTATAACCAGCTCGGCCGTCTTGAGGCCGATCTCCTCAAACCCGAATCCCATGGAAGCACAGGCTCCCAGCTCAGCCCCGGTGGCAAAAGCGGCAAAGAGCGGCAGACGATTTTCGGCGGCCAGTCTGGCCAGTGCCTGGAAATTGGAGTTGATGGTGTTATCGGAAACCGGGAATAGCACTTCAACCCGGTCGCGAACCAGAGCCTGAACAGCCTGGATGATATCCCCGGCGCTGCCTATCGGTTGACTTATGATTTCCAGCCCCAGCTCGGCCGCGGCCTCTCTCATCAGCTCAAAATAGTATTCTGAATTAATTTCCGAGGGAGTCCAGATGGTGCCGACTCTCCTGGCTTGAGGGATTGCCCGGTGTATCAGCTCCAGCACCTGCCTGATGGGCGCCGTCGAGCAGACCCCGGTCACCCTGGGGTCATGGTCAACGGCCGTCCTTCCCGCCCGGACGATATAGGGATTGGCCACGGATGAAAAGACAATCGGCCGGTCACCCGGAACAATCAGGGCGGCCTGCAGGGCAGCCGTCGAAATGGGAACCAGGAGGTCCGACCTGGAAGCCAGGTTCTGAACCAGTTCGGGCAGAAGGGAAACCTGCCCTCCGGCTCTGCCGACAATGATTTCCAGCCTTTCCTCGCTTGTTTTCTGATATTCCTCCAGTCTTGCCTGTAAGCTGCGCAGGACCTCCAGAGAAGTTGGCGAATCGTAGGCCATCAGCACACCCACCGAGAAGGGGTGCGAAACTTTTCCTTTTTTGTCTGTCTTTTCCTTACATCCTGTCATAACTGTAGCCAGAAAGATAACCGCTGCCAGAAACCATAATAAGAGACGTCCGGAATTAATAATTTTTCTCACGTTCATTTTTTTCTGTTCTCATCTTTCTTTATTTTTTGAAAAAACCAGCTTTTCCCAGACCTCATCCTCGATGTTGCCGCCGCTGACGACCGCCACCAGCTTTTTCCCGGAAAAAAGCTCCGGGTAAGAACGAATTCCAGCCAGCGACAGAGCTCCGGCTCCTTCTATCTGCTGGCGATGCAGTCGGAATAGAATGATGATGGCCTGGATGATAGCCTCTTCGGTTACTGTCAGAATCCGATCGGCGTATTTCTGGATGAGGTCAAAAGTCATGGAGCCTTCTTCCAGCCCACCGGCCACCGCCTCGGCTATGGTCGGTTTCTCGGGGAAATCATTGTCCTGTCGTCCGAGTTCAAGTGATCGCTTGAGGTAAGCCGAATTTTCGGGTTCGATGCCGGTGATTCTGACTGACGGATTCTTTTCTTTAAGGTAGCAGGCTATTCCCGCAATCAACCCTCCGCCGCCGACCGGAACCACCACCTCATCCACTTCCGGCCAGTCCTGAAGAATTTCGAGCCCGCAGGTCCCCTGCCCGGCAATCACCTGCTCATCGTTATAGGGCGAGACAAAAACCCGGCCGCTGATAGCGGCTTCCCGGCGGGCCATTTTTTCGGCCTGCTCGCAGGGGCCGTCTATCATCCGGAGAAGGAGTCTGTATTTTTCAAGATTCTGCTTTTTAATTCCGGAGATGGTGCGGGGAACAAAGAGTTCAAGAGCCAGTCCTTCCCTCTGACAGACTTCGGCCACAGCCAGGCCGTGGTTGCCGGTGGAAGCAGCCACCACCCCTCGCTGCCGGCACGGTTCCAGGTTAACCAGGATCTTGTTACTGGCTCCGCGTATCTTGAATGAACCGGTCGGCTGGGTATTCTCCAGTTTGAAAAACAGGCGACCTCCAAGTCTGGCTGAAAGCTCGAGCGATTCAGACATGGGCGTCCAGAAAGCATAATTCCTGATCCGGCGGCTGGCTTCCTCTATCTGGTTTTTCAGTGAATCATTCATGACTGTAAATATTTTCCGTTTGTCCTTATTCTCATCTTATAAATAATATACGATTAAAA
>CAZDZU010000362.1:0-2261 GCA_964509995.1 uncultured Eubacteriales bacterium
TATTTGGGGGGAGAGGGGGGACTGAACCTCACCTGCAAACGTCCGGACACGGCTTCATCAGGAGGCATCAGAGGCTCATCTTTTATAGCTGGAATACCGGTGAGATCGAACGTGAAGAATCCTGGCTGAGATGAGACAGGAATCTCCGGCCAGTTAATCCAGGAGATAAATGGACGATAATTTAGAGGAAATTCAGCCCTGTAATGGGCCCTGAGAACCGGATAACGGAACTGAAAAACAAAAATATCTTCCAGCGAAATGGGTTTTATTTCTTCCGACCATTCATAACCAATCAGACTTCCTTTATTTATTTCCTTAAGATACAAAACCAGAGTTTTTACGTCCCAGTAGAGGGTATCAGGAGCCAGCGAGGTGGAAACCGCCGATTTCAGGTCATAGCTATTTCTGCTACCATCGGAATTTATGACCCAGACATTCATTTTTCGGACGCGG
The DNA here is from genome assembly GCA_964509995.1 of uncultured Eubacteriales bacterium. Lineage (GTDB taxonomy): Bacteria > Acidobacteriota > Aminicenantia > Aminicenantales > Saccharicenantaceae > Saccharicenans. The sequence goes on from CAZDZU010000362.1 coordinate 454, forward strand.
GTATTAAAGGTATTGGCCCTCACCATAAACTTAAGGGGTTCTATGTCCTCCGACCTCAGAATTTTTACCACCTGCCGGCCCGACCGCACAAAGCGGCCGGACTTATCGCAGGAAAGGTTCTGCTCCAGCAGCAGATAAACCGCCGGAGTTTCTGGTGGTAGTTCGGGCAGAGGCTTTTCTGACAGTTCAGTCAGCCAGCGCGGTGGTCTCGAACCCGGCAGCGCCGCTGCCCGGAAACTGAAAATTAAGACAAAAATAAGCGCCAGTGGGGGCAAACAGAAATCACATGCTCGCTTTTTGCCCGGCCATAGAACGGTTCCTGCATTAAAGCTAATATTTCTAAAGAAGGACATTTAACTTAAACACATCCCTTAAATCGAAGCATGATATTTTTATCTTAAATTTATCTTAAACGGAGGCTAAATTTTCCGTCAAGAGGATTTTCCGAAGGGGGAGAGAAAAAAGCCAGGATATGAGGAATGAATGAAATCCAGGAGCGATTTTTTCTAACATCATTTATTTTTCTTCAGGGTGACCAGGGTGGCACCCCAGCCGCCGGAAAGAGGACCGGCATCCCTGAAGCTGCGCACCGCCGGATGTTTTTTGAGAACACTGTGGACGATGGCTTTTAAGGTGCCGGTTCCCTTGCCGTGAATGATTCTGAGGTCATATATTTCGCGCTTCAGGCATTCTTCGATATAGTCATTAACCAGTTCCTTTACTTCCCGGGGCTGGAAGGTGTGAAGGTCCAAAACACCGTCAACAGGAATTTCCACCGCTTCGTCAAAGATTTCAGATTGCTTTTCCTCAGTCCTTTTCTCCGTTTCTGGAAAATCATCAGGCTTCGGTTTATCTGGTCTATTCTGTTTCATCATCATCATCATTATTCATCTTTTTAAGCCCTTTTTTCAATTTCTGCCTTAATTTGTCCAATATTAATGAATATCCCGATCCTTTCATTAAAACCCTGTTACTCCAGCCCCGCGCAAGAACAGGTAAAGCCTGAGTGCCAGGTCTTATGTTTTCTTATCAATAACTTGACCTTGAATACTCCCCGGATTAAATTTTATTCTGAGAATGGCCCGGAACATAATGTTAACGGGATAGGTTAATGAGGACAAAAATCCCGACTCTCCCCAGGAATATACTCATCTGGATAATATCCTGTCTTTTCCTCCTCGAGCTGAGCTGTTCTTCTCCAGGCGGGGTGCCTTATGGAGCCCTGACCGGGCGCTCAGATTGCAAAAACTTTGTCATCAGTCGGGGTAACCAGGCATCTTTCGCACCTACGCCGGGCGAAGAATGTCTGGAGTATTTATATGACGGCCGCAGCCGCTTAACCCTGAAACATATCAACGCAGGATTTAACTGTTGCCCGGGAACTATTTCTGCCGGTTTTTACATTCTGCCCGGAGCAATTATCATCAAAGAAAAAGAAGAATCTTCTTTATGCGATTGCAATTGTCTCTATGATCTTACTTATGAACTGATGAATATTAGGCCGGGGGTCTATCGGATTTCTGCCAAGAATCCTTATCAACCGCCGGACGAACCGCCCCTGGAATTTGTGGTCAGCCTGAAAGGGCCGGTTTCTGGAACTTTTTGCGTCCCCCGAAAAAAATACCCATGGGGATATTGAAATTGATACCCCCCCACCAAAAATAATTAAAACTTCCTGTCAAGACGGGGATACAATAAGTTAGATTAATCCATAAATCTGAAAACTGCTTCTGAAGAGTTTTTGCAACGCAAAATCAGCAACTCAGGAATTCATCTGACCCTCTATCACAGTTACAATAAATTAAAAA
>CAZDZU010000363.1:0-1662 GCA_964509995.1 uncultured Eubacteriales bacterium
CCTGAAATTTTCCGTGCTCGAGCAGATTTCTGAGCATGATGCCGTATTCATCTGCGGTCTTTTCCCGGTCGCTTTTAATTCTCCAGTCGGCCCGGAGTTTTTTGCCCTGAAACAGTCCCACCCCGGTGGTGGTGTTTCCGATGTCAAACACTATCAGCATTTTTTCTCCTGCCATCTATGTTATGAGAGAACTCTGATTATCTCTGAGGCATAGAAGACCCTGGTCTCAGAACCAACCTTGAGTTTGAGGCCGCCCTTCTCATCCAGGCCCTGAAATTTTCCGGTCAGTTCACCCTCCCCCGTACGCAGCAATATTTTCTCACCAGGCCGGAAGGATAATCTTTTCAGGTAACTTTCTAAGAGGAAATCTGTCTGCCCTTTTTCCAGCATATTATACCAGACTTTAAGCCTGGAACCAAGATGGCTGAGTAGATCCATTGGTCTCCATGTATTTCCCGTTATGATAAAAAGCGAAGTAGCCTGAGTGGAAAGCTCACCGGGGAAATCGATCCGGCGATGGTTGAGGTTGAGGCCAATTCCGGCCACCGTCCAGGAACTTTTCTGCCCGGAGCTTCCGCCCTCGCAGAGAATCCCTCCCAGCTTCTGTCCTTGGAAGACCAGGTCATTTGGCCATTTCAGGCTGGCCCTGACTCCGGATAAAATCTGGATGGCTTCGGATGCCGCCAGTCCGGCCACCGCCGGCAGAAGATTCAGGCTGCCGGTCGATGGCCGCAGGATGAAAGAAACATAAAGCCCCTTACCCCGGGCCGAATGCCAGCTTCTGCCTTTGGTTCCCCGACCGGCAATCTGTTCTTCGGCCATGACGGCAGTTCCCGCGGGAAAATTGAGGCTGGCCAGTCGCCGGGCTATGTCCATGGTGGAGAAAGCCAGAGTGAATCTGAACAGGGGCTGACCCGGTTGAAAATTATCCGAACGGACTGGCATCTCAGTTAGATTACCGTCATTCAGGTGGCCAGAAGCTCCAGCCGGCTCTTTTCCAGGGCACTTTTTTTCACTCGTAGTTGATCCAATCTTTTCCGGTGTTCTTCGACCACAGAGGCCGGAGCTTTGGCTACAAAATCGGGGTTGCTGAGACGGGCTTCCAGCTTGTCGATATCTTCCTGAACTTTATTCAATTCCTTTTCCAGCCTTTCTTTTTCCTGTTCCAGGTTGATTTCCCGGGCTACCAGCAGTCCGATTTCTGTTGTTCCGGCCAGGCCTTTGAGCAGCCTTTTATCCTGGGGCAGAACTTCCTGGTACTCGATATTCTCCACTCCGGCCAGGAGCCTGATGGCCGCCTGGTAGGGTTCAGCTACCGACCGGCTGCGCTGGCCGCCGGCCAGCCAGAGGTTGACCCTGTCTTTGACCGGAATCCGATTTTCGGCCCTGATGGTCCGGACTTCGGAGATTATATCCTGCAGGAATTTCATGGTGCTTTCAGCCGCATCGTCCAGCCAGGCTTCGGGGAATTCCGGCCATTCTGCTTCCAGCAGGGAACGCCCGCTTCCAGGCAGGTGGTGCCAGATCTCTTCGGTGATGTACGGCATGAAGGGATGAAGCAGGCGCAGTATTTTCTCCAGGGTATCTTCCATCACCGCCCGGGTATGGCGATTTCCTGCCCAGAGTTGGGGCTTGATGAGTTCCAGGTACCAGTCGCAGAAC
>CAZDZU010000363.1:1672-2259 GCA_964509995.1 uncultured Eubacteriales bacterium
AACTCGTGCCAGATGAAGTGATAAATAGTCTCCGAAGCTTCGTAAAACTTGTATTCCCGGAGCGAGCCGTTGAGCTGCCGGGCAACCCTGGCCAGGCGGCTTCTTATCCAGCGGTTGGGAAGGCTGAGCTGGTTCGGGTCGGGTTCAAAGCCTTCTTCGTCCAGGTTCATCAGGACAAAACGCGAGGCGTTCCAGATCTTGTTGGCGAAGGCACGGTAGCCGGCCATGCGCTCTTCAGACAGGGCAATATCCATTCCGGGAACCGCCAGAGAAGACAGGGTGAAGCGCAGGGCATCTGTCCCATATTTTTCTATCATTTCGAGAGGGTCGATTATGTTCCCCTCAGATTTGCTCATTTTGCGTCTTTTCATGTCCCGGACCAGTCCGTTGATAAAAACTTCGCGGAAGGGGATATCCTTCATGAATTTAAGGCCCATCATGATCATCCTGGCCACCCAGAAAAAGATGATATCGAAGCCGGTGGCCATCAGGTCGGTCGGGTAAAAAACCTTGAGGTCTTCGGTCTGCTCCGGCCAGCCGAGAGTGGCAAAAGGCCAGAGGGCAGACGAGAACCAGGTATCCAGTAC
>CAZDZU010000364.1:0-2256 GCA_964509995.1 uncultured Eubacteriales bacterium
GATGGCATAGCCATAAGGCCTGATGACCATCATGCCCTTCATCGGAGCATAATCAGCCAGCTCGGCCCGTCGTATCAGGTCGACGTACCAGCGGGAAAAATCTTCGCTTTTGGGAGTAATCTTAGTCACCAATCTTTCTTCATTCACCGCAAATCTGCCTCCAGCACTTTGGCTAATGATAGCCAGCCGGTCATTTTTTGTCAAGGAAAGGGGTGAGGCCGGCCCGGCTGAAAAAATCGCAGGGGTGAGATAAATTTAACCCGTTTTTTCATCCTCAGGGATGATTGAAAAGGTGCCCAGGCCTGATAAATTGGGGATGAAGCTTTTGAAGGAAAAGGAAGTTTTTAAGGAAAAGGAAGCGCGGCTATGAATGCCAGAAGCCCCAGAATTCCAGGTTCAGATCAATCTGGCGGCAGTCAGACCACCGTCAGGGAATTCAGTCTGACCCTGCCGATGACCGTTTCCGGGCTGGATGCCCGCGGTCAGGAGTTCAGGGAAAATTCGGTCCTGTCGACCATCAGCAGCGAACAGGCCAGTTTTCTTATGCGAACCAGGGTTGACAGGAAGGCGGTTCTCAAGCTGGTTATTTCCCTGCCCCCCAAGCTGGCTGACGGTCAGCCCCTGGCCCTGGTCATCAAGGGCCGGGTCCGAACCAGCGAGCAGGTCCCCGGCGAGCCAGAACTCAGGCGAGTGATACTGGAACTCGATTCCCGCTATTTCATCGGAGCCGAGGAAGCCTGAATTTTTTTAACTGCGGTGAGAACAATCTGATGCTGGAGACGTCTTCCTGTAATATCAGAGTCAGGACATGGTAAGGTGAAAAAGAGGTGAGAACAAACAGCCGAAAAATCACCCTTGTTTTCATCCTCCTGAGGGATTGCCAGAGAAGCTGAGGCCGACAAAAATAGGAGCGAAATGAAAAACGGCGATTTTAACCAGGATCTTAATAAATCCTCCATTCAAGGCGTAACCGGAGAACGGAGGGGAGAGCGCCAGTTGGAACTCTCCCTTCCGGCTTTGGTTCTGGGCGAAAACGCTTCCGGCCGCAGATTCAAAGAAACCACAGAACTGCTGTCCATCAGCGCAGAAAAGGCCAGGTTCCGGCTGAAAAACCCGGTCCAAATTGGCACAGTTCTCAAGCTCAGCCTGGAGATACCGGCTACCGCTCTGCTGATCCACCCCCTTCACCTGGAAATTTCCGGACAGGTCGCCCGGGTTGAGTTTAATGGTCAGAATACCTTCCAGCAGCTGGTGACGCTGGAATTGAGGAAAAAATTCCAGTTACAGCCAGCCGGCCAGGTCACCCAGTGATCTTAAATTGACCGGGGCCGCTCTTTTTTTTATCAGCGGGTCACGACTTCAAATTTATCATTCTCCAAACTGACAATATCTTCGCTTGAGTTTCCTGACAAAGTTTAAATGCAGAGTCTCTTTCTCAAAGATTGGAAGTAATGATGACAGGAGGCGGCACAATGTTTCCTCCTGCCGCCAGCTCCCTCTGGACTTCATCAGAACGATGGCCGAAGTAAGTGCGGGAAATCGCTCGGCCCCCCAGGTTCTTTTTCTATCTGTCAGTCATCGAAGAATAAGAAGTTATCAGGCGCGGTCGAATATTTGCTTGACACCTCGTTTTGGTTATAATATTTATTCTTAAAGAATGAAAAATTTTGGCAAGGGGTGAAAGGGCATGCCAAAAAAGCAAACAAGCAAGACTGACCCGAAGATTCCTCCTCCAAAGATGGAGAAAATCTCCGTTCTCATTTATTGTCCTTCAGATTTTTTGCTGGCCGGAATCCTCAAAGCGCTGGAGCCGGACAAAAGGATTGACATCCTGACGGTGGAAAAGGGCACCATTGAAAACTTCATGGAAGCCATCAAGCAACTAAAGCCGCAGGTTATCCTGTTTGCCCACCTGGAACCACTCCCCCACCTCAAGGAAATCTGTAAGGCTATTAAAGAAATTATAAAACCCCAGATCAAAACTCAGCTTCTTCTTCTGGGCAATATCCCCTCTCATGAAGAGATCATCAATTTGATCAACGCCGGAGCCAGGGGTTATTTCGACTTTAATGACCCCTCACAGCAGCTGACCGAAGCCATCAGCGTCGTCAACAGGGGTGAAATCTGGCTGCCCCGGGACAAGATGTCCAGCATCATGGACCGGATCATCTCGGTGGTCGGAAGGGATATGAAAGAAAAAACTCTCGACCAGCTGACTCCGACTGAATTCCAGGTTCTGCGGCTGATAGGTCAGGG
>CAZDZU010000365.1:0-2254 GCA_964509995.1 uncultured Eubacteriales bacterium
TGGCCCTGTTTCCCGTGATGCAGCTGGAAAAACTCACCGACCTCTATCAAAAACTCTTCCCCCTCCCTGGATACCATGTATCTGCCTACGACCCACCTCAACTATAATGGGATCGACTTTTTGGCTTTTTTCCGCATCATCTATATGACGCATAAAAGCAGCAAGCATTTTCTCTATCAGTCTGTGTTCAATCATCAAAGGACCGATCGGTTTCATAGTTATCCTTCCTGCCAAGCTCAATTTTGAGTACTTAATTAGTTTATATCATAAACGAGTACTGTAGAAAACCCGCTTGAATTTGAGGGCTGGATGTTCAATCCTGGACTCGCGAGTATTTGGCGTCGTTTCCTGTATTGGACAGGACCATTGATTTCCTCTCTTTGATCCGGCTCCTGGTTTGGTTAACAGAATGGCAAAAGTTGCAAAAAGAGGTTGAGCGTTGAAATGAAAAATGATAAATCTAAAAGCTTGAACAGCAGTGCTTAAAAGCCTTTGAAGGAGCATTCGTGCTGAAGCTTGACCTTATTCAAACGGTGGCTTTTGCCGGTGTGGTGTTGTTTGCCGGTTATGGTTTGCGGAGGTTGATAAAACCGCTCGACCGGTTCAATCTCCCGGCTCCAGTCATTGGAGGCCTCCTGGTCTCCCTGGCCACCCTGGTTTTTCATCGTTACGGGATAACGCCCGTTCAATTTGATACCACCCTGCGGGACCCGCTGATGATAGCTTTTTTTACCACCATCGGTTTTGCCGCCAGCTTATCGCTGCTTAAAGTTGGCGGACCCCAGGTGCTGCTATTTTTCCTTATTGCCACAATAATGGTTATTATCCAGAATGTTATCGGTCTTATTTTAGCCATGCCTTTTGGATTGAATCCCTTGCTCGGAGTTATTTGTGGTTCTGTTTCTCAGGTAGGAGGCCCGGCCACAGCCCTGGCTTTCGGTCAAGTTTTTGAAGAAGCTGGAGTATCCGCGGCCACCACTGCAGCCGTGGCTGCTGCCATCTTTGGAATAATTTCCGGGGGACTGATAGGCGGTCCCGTCGGGACTGTTCTGATTGAGAAAAATAAGCTAAAAAGAGCCAGAGTCAAAGGGCTTGAAATTCCAGAGATGGAAGCCGAGCAGGTTGTGGAAGAACTTCTGAGCAGGAAGCCTGTGTCTGTGGCTGAGGAGGAGCGGAGTTCATTTATCCTTCTTAAGAGCGTGGTCATTATTCTGTTGGCCATGTGGGTGGGGTCCTGGGTCAGCCGATGGTTTGCCAGCCTGGGAATTACTCTCCCGGCTTATATCGGGGCGATGCTGATAGCCGCAGCCATCAGAAACTTTGATGATCTAACGGGCTGGCTGGCTCTGGACCAGAAAGTAATTGATGATATTGGCCATGTGTCTCTAAATCTCTTTCTGGTGATTGCCCTTATGACCCTGAGGTTATGGGAGCTGGCCGGGTTGTTCCTGCCCATGCTGGTGATCCTGTTTGCCCAGGTGGTGATGGTAGCGCTGGTGGCTCAGCTGGTCTTCAGACTGATGGGCAAGGATTATGATGCCGCAGTGATGGGGGCCGGTTTTTGTGGCTTTGCTCTCGGTACCACTGCCAACGCCATGGCCAATATGAAAGCCATTGTCGAACGCTACGGCCGGGCGCCGCGGGCGTTCCTGGTGGTGCCGATGGTCGGGGCCTTTTTCATCGACTTTACCAACGCCCTTATAATCACCGTTTTTCTTAACATCTTTAAATAATCTCCGGGCGAAGGGCATCTCCCGAATCCCGACTGAAGCATCTGTGAAAGCCAGGCTAATCAGGATGCCAGATTTAATCAGCCACAGTTCTGGTAAGGCTTTAACAAGTATAAATGGGCTCTATTCTTAACAATATAAGTTAAGACTTGGAATAGAAAATCTAAGTTAGCCGGGCTGTCAGCAAATTTTGCCTTCTGCTTGTTAGTATTTGCCATATTCAGTCCGGCTTTGTTCTGCTAAGGCTGTTGCGGGATAAAAGATACTGAATTCTCCAGGTGGCTCACTGAGGGATAGAATTTAGAATTTCCGACAGTCAGGCCGGGAACGATGGCTGATGTGGCCAAACTCGAGGAGTTATTAATATCGGATAGATCGGTTTTAAGCAGGTGGTTGAAATGGCTAAAATAATAAATCGAGGGATGAAACGGGCCTGGCAGAAATGCTCCGGTTCATCTGGATTCTTCTGGAGGTTATTATCAAATTAAAAACGAGGATTATCTGAAAATTACCAGATACAGGAT
>CAZDZU010000366.1:0-1559 GCA_964509995.1 uncultured Eubacteriales bacterium
CGGTAATAGTCGATGACTTCGTCCAGAGAGCGGCAGAGGCGGTTGGCCGGGTTGGTCTTGAAGCCGAGTTTCTTTAATTGCTGCAGGTTTTCCCACTGGCTTGGCAATTCTTTTCCGCCGATGAAAATATAATAAAGGAAAATATCCAGATTGCGGCCGGCCACTTCCCTGGGGTCGAGCAATCTTATCGAGCCGGCGGCGGCGTTCCTGGGGTTGGCAAATAAGGTTTCGCCACGTTTTTCCCGTTCCTGATTTATCTTCCGGAACGATTCGTACGGCAGGTAAACCTCGCCCCGGACTTCCACTTCTTCCCTGAGCGGGATGGCCAGGGGAAGGCTGCGGATGGTCTTGACCTGGGCCGTGACCTCGTCGCCCCGGAATCCGTCACCGCGGGTTACCGCCTGATGGTAACGGCCGTCCAGGTAGGTGATGGACATGCTCAGGCCATCAATCTTTAGCTCGCAGACGTACTCGATTTTCTCTCCCGGCAGCAGTTTCCGTATTCTTTCGTCAAATTCTTTAAGACCGTCAACGTCATAGCAATTATCGATGCTTAACATCGGCCGGCGGTGGGTCACGGTCGGGAAGCCTTCGACGGGTTTTTCCCCGACCCTCTGGGTCGGGGAATCGGGGGTCAGGAATTCCGGGTAGGCTTCTTCCAGTCGTTTTAGTTCAGCCACCAGCTGGTCGAACTCAAAGTCAGAAATCTGCGGGTCATTGTCCACATAATATTTTTTTTCGTGGTAAATGATCTGCTGACGTAATTCGTTAATTTTTTTCCGGGCTTCCTCTCTGGAAAGCTTTTTTTCCATCCTGCCCCTCCCGTCAGGCAATTCCTCTTTTTATTTTAAGAGAAATTGTGGCAAGAATGAAGCCCGGCTTATGACGACAGAGTTAGGTCAGGTTTAATAGTCCGGGAATTATTTACCCAGCCGGCGTCTGGTTTCCTCCATCAGCTGGTTGAATTTGGCGATGGCCGCTTCCTGCTGTTTTTTGAGCTTATCAATTTCGGCCTGCAGGGCGTCGATATCGGCCTGAAATTCCTTAATTTTCTTCTTGTCCTTGTCGGTCAGCTCATCTTCGCTTTTGCCGCCGAAACGCTCGTTAAATACTTTGGTCAGGTCGTCCAGTTCCCTGACCTTGTTCTGAATGGCCAGCACCGTTTCATTGTATTTAAGGTCCTTATTCATGGTGAAGAACAGGCCCTCGGCCATCTCCTTGGCCTTTTCGGAATTGGGGTTGGGCAGGAAGGCTGCTTCCAAAGAATAGCGGACGGCCTCGTTCACCACCGAGGGGTCGGTCTTAGCTTTATTAGCCAGGATGACAGCAATGGAGAAAGCCACTTCGCCTGTTTTTTTCTTGGTATAAGCTTCTTTAAGCAGGGCCAGGGCTTCGTCGTTCTTGCCGGCCCTGTTCAACAGCTGACCCAGGAGAATGGCATCGTTGGGATCCTTGCTCTGATTGTAGATAGCCCGGTAGACTTTTTCTGCTTCAGCAAAATTCTTGGCATCGACGTAGGTTTTCCCCAGCTTGCGGACGGAAGCCATGATGTTCCTGTC
>CAZDZU010000366.1:1569-2239 GCA_964509995.1 uncultured Eubacteriales bacterium
GTAAGCGCTGAGGTAGGCGTTGACCGCGGCTGCCGTGTCCTTTGATTTTTCGGCAGCGTTGCCCAGGATATAGTATCCGGCCGCCATTATTTTATTCCACTTGTCGGGGTTGGCCCCTTCCTTGGATTTCTCGGCCTTGCCGATTTCTATCAGCTGGTGGCCGTAGTTTTTGGCTTTGTCCAGGTTCTGTCCCTGGCTGATATAGTTGTTTGCCAGATAAGCCATCAGGGAAACCCTGACTTCAGCATCCAGCCCGCCGGCGGCAAGAGCTTTCTCTCCATAATTAATAGATTCCTGAAGGCTCTTGCTCGGGCACTGAATCAAACAGAGATAGGCGTAGGCATAATTCTCGTACTGAGAACCCTTGCCGGCATATTGATTGATGAAATCTTTGAGCAGCTTGACCTTTTCGCAATTGTCCTGGACGGTCATGGCCTTGATGTAAGCTTCGTCGGCCGGATTCTGGGCCCAGGCAACCAAACCTGTCAGCAGCATTAATAGGAATAATAGTAAAGTTTTTTTCATCTCTAACCTCACTCGAAAAAATATTTTGCTCAATATCTTGCCCGTTAACCGTAAAAATGTCAATAGCAGATTTTCAATATCATGCCTTCTGAAATTTATCAGTGCAATTTATGTGCCAGATAGCCCATTAGACTTAATTTTGCCT
>CAZDZU010000367.1:0-2219 GCA_964509995.1 uncultured Eubacteriales bacterium
CAGAATCCTCTCATAGGCACCATAGACAAGAATTATGTTCTTCAGGGCGGAAGCGGCCGCGGAAGCCAGTTCCGCGTTTTCCAGCATGTCCACCAGGGGTTCGACGTTGTAACCGCCGATCATAGTCCCCAGCAAGAAGACAGCTCTTGCCTGATTGATCAGCGGAGATTTTTTGGTCCCGGTAGCTATTTCACTCAGCCAGGCAGCCTTAACCCGGGCTGCCGGGTCCACTCCGGGAGAAATTCTCTGTTCCAGCAAATTAACGAGTTCCTGTTCTTTTCCAGCCGGGGGATTTTCCAGAAGCCGGCAAACTTCCTGGGCTTCTTCGGCGGTCAGAGGCAGTGGCGGGATCCCCTGGGCTTCTCTTTCCCGGGCTTTTTGATAATAGCTTTCCAGCATAGGTAAAACTCCTTGTCAGATTTAATTATAGAGGTGAAAATCCAGCTTTATATCTTAAAAATAATCAGCTGTTTTGTCAAAAGAAATCGCAACCCGAAGCCCAAAAAAATTATTGATTTTAATTTCTGGAAATAATAGAATTGTATCTTAATATTTTCTCTTAAAATCAAATCAGGAGGTAAGATGATCGACCGGACCGCTATCGAAAAAGCCAAAGAACATTTTGGCAAGCTACTGGAAGCACAGATGGAAAGAGTGACCAGGCTGAAAGCCGCTCCGGACTGGGTGGATTACAGCCGGATCTCACCCGTTAAAATTGGAATTCTCCCCGGAGACGGCATCGGCCCCTTCATTGCCGCTGAAGCCGAAAGAGTACTGCGTTTCATGCTGGAGGATGAGCTGAAAAAGGGCAAAGTCCAGATCGACACCATTGAAGGCCTGACCATAGAAAATCGAGCCGCCCATAACAAAGCTATCCCCGACGATGTTCTGGAAGAGATCAAGAAGTATCTCGTAACCCTCAAGGGCCCGACCACCACTCCCCGTAAAGGCGACCCCTGGCCCAATATCGAAAGCTGCAATGTGGCCATGAGGAATGAGCTCGACCTGTTTGCCAACGTCAGACCGGTTCGGGTGCCCAAACAGGGGATCGACTGGATATTCTTCAGGGAAAATACGGAAGACCTTTATGCCCTGGGTTCCAAGGGCATCGATGTCGATGGCGATATCGCCATTGATTTTAAGTTGATTACCACCCCTGGTTCCGACCGGATCTGTCGGATGGCTTTTGAATACGCCCGGAAGAACAAACGATCCAGAATCACCTGCGTCACCAAGGCTAATGTGGTTAAGACCACCGACGGCAAATTCCTGGAAACCTTCTACAAGATAGCTAAGGAATATCCTGAAATTCAGGCTGATGACTGGTACATTGACATCATGACCGCCAAGCTGGTTGATGAAAAAAGGCGTCGTGAATTCCAGGTTCTGGTTCTGCCGAATCTCTACGGCGATATCCTGACCGACGAAGCGGCTGAATTCCAGGGAGGCGTGGGCACAGCTGGAGCGGCCAACATCGGCAAGCAGTATGCCATGTTTGAAGCTATCCACGGGTCTGCTCCCAGGATGGTTCAGGAAGGCCGGGCTATCTATGCCGACCCGGCTAGCATGATCAGAGCCGCAGCTATGCTGATCAATCATATTGGATACGTGGAAAAAGCCAGAAAGCTGGAAATGGCCCTGGACATCTGCGGCCAGTATGAAAAGAAGCTGGTCATAACCGGCCGGCCAACCGGAGCTACCGGCAAGGCTTTTACCGATTATCTGATTGAATGGTTGAACAACCCCAAGCTCGAAGAAACCTGGGTGGGTTACGTTAAGGGCTGAATCTTAAAAGAAATTTGTTGCCTGTTTGTTTGAAAAACAGAATTCAACATCTTGTAAGGAGTTAAATATGCGTAAAAAAATAGCTTTAATTGGCGGTGGACAGATAGGCCAGATTCTGGCCATTCTGGCTGCCCAGAAGGAACTGGGTGACATTGTCATTCTCGATGTCCCCGACTATGTAAACGTCTGCAAGGGCAAAGCCCTGGATCTGATGGAAATGGCCCCCCACGGAAATTATGATGCCAATATCACCGCGACTTCAGATTACAAAGATATCGAAGGGGCCGACGTGGTCATCGTTACCGCCGGCAAACCCAGAGAAGCCGGGATGACCAGAGAGGATCTGCTCAAAGTCAACATCAAAATCATCACCGACGTGGCCAATGGGGTTAAGAAATATGCACCCAAGGCTTTCTGCATCATTGTCACCAACC
>CAZDZU010000368.1:0-2217 GCA_964509995.1 uncultured Eubacteriales bacterium
ATATAATATAGTTTATAAGCTGTCGATTCGGTCCAATGAAAAAGAAAGAAGACACCCTGACTCCGATGATGGAGCAATACCACCGTCTCAAGTCCCGGCACCGCGATTGCCTGCTGTTTTTCCGGCTGGGTGATTTCTATGAGATGTTCTATGAGGATGCCCACCTCGGTTCTTCATTGCTGGGGATCGCTCTGACTTCCAGGCAGAATGTGCCAATGTGCGGCGTGCCCTATCATTCGGTTGATTCTTACCTGGCCCGGTTATTGAAAGCCGGACACAAGGTTGCTATCTGTGAGCAGGTGGAAGACCCGAGACAGGCCAGGGGCGTGGTTAAAAGAGAAGTAATCAAGGTGCTGACTCCGGGAACGGCCGTGGAAATAGAGGGCGAGGAGAGGGGAGAGAGCCTGGGGGTGTTGAGCCTGGTTCTGGCTGACGGCCGCTGGGGAGCGGCCTGCGCTGACCTTCTGGCGGGCCAGATAGTAACCCTGGAGGGAGAAGAAGCCAACCGCAAGGCCCTGCTGGATGAAATATTCCGCCTTGGCCCGAGGGAAGTTATCTGCCCGGAGGACCAGGATTCAGCTGTCAGGAATCTTCTGGCTTCGACCGACCTGTCGGGCCTGGCCATCAGCCGGGTGGAATCATGGTCTTTTGATTATTCTCAGGCTTCCAGTCTTTTGCTGGAGCATTTCCGGGTGGCTTCTCTTGAAGGTTTTGGCCTCCAGGGAAGGCCTCTGGCCGCAGCCGCCGCCGGGGCTCTTCTTTATTACCTGAAAAAGAACCGGCAGGAATCAGCCGGCTATATCAGAAAGATGTCCTTCCGGACGACCGGCCAGACGATGGTTCTGGATGCGGTTGCCGTCCGTAACCTGGAGCTGGTCAGAAACCTGAGAACCGGTCAGGTGGCCGAATCTTTGCTGGGAGTGATCGACCTGACCCAGACCGCTCCTGGAGCCAGGCTGCTCAAGCACTGGCTGCTCAATCCGCTCCTTGATTGCCAGGAAATATGGCGCCGGCAGCAGGCGGTGGAAGAAGCCCTGAAAAAAACAATCGCCAGACAGGAAATCAGGAACCGGCTGCGCCAGATTCTGGACCTGGAAAAGCTGACCACCAGAATTTCAGTGGCTGCGGCCAGTCCCAGGGACCTGGTGGCCCTTAAAAAATCGCTCTTGCCTCTCCCTGAGATAGGGATTCTTCTTCAAGAATTTCAGAATCCCTGTTTCTGCGAGCTGAAAGCCTCCTGGGACAACCTCGAGGATGTGGCCGGGCTGATCGACCGGGCAATTCTGGATGAGCCGGCCCACCTGATTCAGGAAGGGGGCCTGATCAAGGAGGGCTTCAACCAGGAACTGGACGAACTGAGGAAAATCAGTCATTCTGGCAAGACTCTGATTGCCCAGATTGAAAGGAGAGAGAGGGAGAGAACCGGGATCTCTTCGCTTAAGGTTCGTTATAACAAAGTCTTTGGCTATTATATTGAAGTTACCAAACCCAATCTGCCTCTGGTGCCCGCAGATTACCAGCGCAAGCAGACGCTGGTCAACAGCGAGAGGTTTATTACCCCGGAATTGAAGGAATATGAAGACAGGGTGCTCGGGGCTGAGGCCAGAATCAACGAGCTGGAATATGAACTTTTTCTGAAGGTCAGAGAGGAAATCAGCCGACAGGTCCCCAGGCTCCAGCAGATGGCCCAGAACCTGGCCAGGCTCGACGTTCTGCTGTCCCTGGCCGAACTGGCCCACCAGAGGAATTATGTCCGGCCAGAAGTGGATGAGGGCGATGTCCTTCATATTTCCGATGGGCGGCATCCGGTGGTTGAGGTTGTCCAGAGTGAACCCTTTATTCCCAACGATACTCTCCTGGACCGGAACGAAAACCAGATCCTGATCATCACCGGTCCCAACATGGGCGGCAAGTCAACCTACCTGCGACAGGTGGCCCTGATCTGCTTGCTGGCCCAGATGGGTTCTTTCGTTCCGGCCAGGGAAGCCCGAATCGGGCTTGTGGACCGGATTTTCACCAGAGTCGGGGCCATGGATTTTCTCACTGCCGGCCAGTCAACTTTCATGGTGGAGATGGTGGAAACGGCCAACATTCTTAACAATGCCACTGACCGCAGCCTGATCCTGCTGGACGAAGTTGGACGTGGGACCAGCACCTTTGACGGGTTAAGTATTGCCTGGGCTGTGGCCGAGCACCTGCACCAGCTGGAAAGTATCA
>CAZDZU010000369.1:0-2214 GCA_964509995.1 uncultured Eubacteriales bacterium
CGTCCAGGGCATTATCCAGCAGGTTGACCAGAGCTTCTTCGAAATACACCGGGTCGCAGAGTATGAGTGAATTGTTTTCGGGCAAACTGATAGAAATTACTTTTCCCGTTGCTTTGGCTTTTATGTCCGGCCTCTCCTTGATTGCCTGTAAAATGGGCCGGTAGTCAATCGGTACCAGTTCTTTGATTTTTATCCGGAGAAAATGGCTCATCCGGAAAATGATTTCTTCCAGGTGTTTAAGTTCTTCCTGGATGATGTTCAGGTTGCGCTGGCATTTTTCCTGATTGCAGGGCTGGTTAACCAGCTGTCGGGTAAAGCCGCCGATGGCCACAATCGGGTTTCTCAACTGGTGGGAGATGAAAGCTGCCATTTCACCGAGGGCAGCCATTTTTTCCATTTCCAGAACCTTCTTGTAAAGTCTGGTCGTGTGGATATAGTTTCCGGCCAGCAGGGCGCAGAGGCTGGCCAGTTCTATGTCTCTGGAAGTGATGGGAGCATGGGTGATGGCGTTGTCGACCACAATTTCACCCATGATTTCGTTCCTGGTAACCAGCGGCAGGCAGAGGAATTCATCCACCTGAACGAAATCAAGAAACCGGCGGTCGACGCGGGGGTCAGAACTGGCTCCGGTTACCAGGACTATTTCCCTGTCTCTGACGGCTGCCGCCGGCAACTTCAGATTTTCGTCTTCTAAGTTGTACTCAAGGGTTCTGAGCTTTGGTTTCAGGTCGGGCAGCAGGCGACTGACCAGCTCCCGATTATACTCAACGATTTCGGCATAGCCCAGGCCCGGCGAGCTGAGCATGGTCCAGATGGCTTCGGCCTCTTCCGGCGACCTCGGGCCCAGCCACATGGTGGCTTTGAGTTTATCTCCCTCGCTCAGAAATAAAGTGGCCCGGTTGAAACCGATACCGGCCCCTGAAGTCAGGGCAGTCAGGATGACCAGAAGATTATCTTCCAGCGAGAAGGGTTGAAAAAAGCTCTGGGCAATGATCGACAACAGCACCAGCTCCTTCGGAATTTCCGGGTTGAAGTTTGCCGGTTGCATCCGGTAGGGAGTGATCATTCCAGCCTCCAGCCCTTGGGCACGGCTCTGATGCCAGCAGCGCTGATCTTGAAATAATCGCCATCCCGGCTGTCTTCATAACCGATCGAAAACTTTTCCGGCACGATCACGTTCTTATCAATGATAGCTCTTCTTATCCGCGCTCCTTTCTTGATAACCGTGCCCTCGAAGATGATTGACTCCTCGACCACCGCCCCGGGTTCAACCGTAACCCCATAAGACAGAATAGAATTCAGAACCTGGCCACCGTTTATCAGACAGCCGTCTCCGATAATGGAATTCTTAATGTTGTCGCCCGATATATAAGAAGGGGGATACTGGGGCTTATAGGTTCTTATCGGCCAGCGGGGGTCGTTGAGCCGCAAAGGCGGTTGTTCAGATAAAAAATCCATATTGGCCTGCCAGTAAGCATCTATGGTGCCGATGTCCTGCCAGTAATCTTCGTAAATGTAGGCATAAACCCGGTTCTCTTTTATCATGGCCGGCAGCACATCTTTGCCGAAATCATGACTGGATTTTGGATTGCGGGCATCTTTGATCAACGCCTTGACCAGAATCGGGGTGGAGAACATGTAGACACCCATCGAGATCAAAGCCTGTTCCGGCGACCAGGGAAGCGGAAAAGGTTTTTTGGGTTTTTCAGCAAAATTGATGATCCGGTGGTCCTGGTCTATACCCAGCACTCCGAACCGGCTGGCCTCGGCCACCGGCCAGGTATGGGTCATGACCACGGCTTCGGCTTTTTTATCCAGGAAAAACTTGAGAACCTGACGATAGTCAGCCCGGTAGACATGGTCGCCGGAAAGGACGAGAATCAGGTCTGGGTTTTCCTGCTGGATGGTATAGATGTTCTGGAATACAGCGTCAGCTGTCCCTTCGTACCAGTGTTCTCCGACCCGGCCCTGGGCCGGAAGAGATATAATGTATTCGTTGCTTTCCGGATGAAAAATGCTCCAGCCCTGAAGGATGTGTCTTTCCAGGGAAAGGGATTTGTACTGGGTGAGCAGGGCGATCCTCCGGAAGCCAGAATTCAGGGAGTTGGACAGGCTGAAGTCGATTATCCTGTAACTGCCGGCAAAGGGCACCGAGGGCTTGGCCCGGTCCCGGGTCAGGGGGTAAAGCCTCTCCCCTTTTCCGCCGCACAGGAT
>CAZDZU010000370.1:0-2210 GCA_964509995.1 uncultured Eubacteriales bacterium
CTATGAAACGAGCATTGCTGCGCATCCCATTCCGGATAAAAAATACAGGTGCTCCGGAAGGAATTGACCCAGCAGCCCATCCGTCCAGCGTGACCGGACTCGTCAATCAGGATCTTTACCGTTTAAGCCTCTCCGTCGAAGGGGAAGGCTGGCAGGCAAAACTTGCCAGTCACCTGGTAGCAGTGCCTTTCGGCCAGGAAAAAGAAATCACCGTCTTCGTCCTGCCCCAGGAAAATTGCTCGAAACAGGCAGTCCTGGTACTCCGGGCCTCATCCGAGAGCCAGCCCGAAATTAAAGCCGAGAGTCGTCTGAACCTTAATTTGTAAGAGGGAAAAGGGGGCAAGACGGAGAAACAGGTTCCTGACATTAAAGCCCGGCAGAAATCGCCTCATAGTCTGATTTCTTTTTTGTCCCGTGTTCTGACCGCACCGTTCTGAAAACGGCAATGCGGTACCTGAGATATTCAAGCTGGACTGATTTTGACAGCGGTTAGACCTTGACTTATACTTATTGAAATTACATTGCCGGCTACCGCGGCGCCGGGCCCGGGCCGGAACGAGAGGCATCGGGATTATAAAAAAATATAACCCGGCCAGGTCTTCAGGTTTAGAAGAGACAGGAAAAGGCGGCCTGACCTTCTATAAAGCCAAATGAATAATAAAAATAAAAAAAGGCTGACCAGGATAATCCTGACCGTCCTGGGCTTGCTGCTGCTGGCTGTTTTGATTCACCGGGTTGGACCGGAAGAGGTCTGGGCCAACATCCGGCAGGTTGGGTATTATTTCCTGTTGACCTGTCTGATTGCCCTGGGCTGGATTTTCCTTCAGTCCGTAGCCTGGGCCATCGTTCAGAGCGCCTTCCAGCCGGTACCGTTCCGGGTTCTGCTGAGGGCAAGAACAATGGCCGACGGCGTTACCACGCTGGTTCCGATGTCGGCCAATGTCGGGGGCGAAGCGGCCCGGGCGGTAATCATAAGGCAGTACTGCCCTCTGCGGGAAGGAATCCCCGGGGTTCTTTTTGATAAAACGCTGGAATCCTTTGCTTCTCTGGTCTTTCTTACCACCGGCCTTTTCGTCTCCATTCTCTACCTGAAAATCCCGGAAAGATTCAAAATCTCAGCCCTGATAGTGCTGGCCAGCATTACGGTGGTGATAACGATTATGGTCATCCTCCAGCTAAGGGGGGTTTCTGGAATTCTCCAGAAGCTGGCCAGGATTTTTCCGCGCGGCCGGCAATGGTTGCTGGAAAAGGAGGAAATTCTCAGGCAGTTTGACCTCAATATGCGCACCCTTTTCCGGCATTCCAGGCTTAAGCTGGCAGTTGCCTTTATCCTGCACTTCGCTTCGCGCTGGCTGGGAGTGCTGGAGGTTTACGTGATTGTCCGGGCTCTGGGCTGGCCCGCTCCCCTCGTCAAGATTCTGTTTATGTCGGTCTTCGTGGTGATCGTCAACACGGCCTTCTTCCTGATTCCCGGGCAGTGGGGGGCAGCCGAGGGAGCCAGTCTGCTGGCCGCAACCACAGTCGGCTATCCGGCGGCTGTCGGTCTTAGCCTCGGCCTGGTCCGGAGAGCCCGCAAGGTGGTTTACGCCCTGATAACCGTCATCCTGATGTTAACCGGAAGACAAAAACTGAAACTGTCAGCAAGCAAGGTAAACAAAGAGGAAGGGCTGAACAGCACCGAAGAAAACAGACCCTGCACCCGAGCCTGATTCTCTGTATTGAGGGCAACAGCCGGAAAAGAAATCCTCGTCCGACCGCTGAAAACAAAACCAATCAAGGCAGCCTGGAAGCCTGATAATAGTCACTTTTTCTTAAAACCTGTTCGCCGTGCTTTTCCCTGATATTTCTGAAAATAAGAAAGCTAATACGAAACAGGACAGAAACAACCGCCAAGCCAGCTATCGGCCGCAGAAACCCCTCAGCCACCTGCCGGAAATGACAGAAAAACACCAGGCCCGGGTTTTGTCTGGGATTTGGGTCCAGGAAGGATAATCGGTATAAAAAAAATGGTGGTGTCTGCTGGACGATGTCAGAACTTTCTTTGAGCAAAATCCAGAGGATTTTGCCGATTGACCCGCCCAGCGTTTCCGCTCGCCTGACGGCGAGCAAAACAGAAAAATTTTCTTAACATTTTTTAATCGCCCCCTCGCAAAAATTTTTTCAATTAAGGAAACGAAAATTTTTCTGTTTTGCCTTCCTGCTGACGCAGG
>CAZDZU010000371.1:0-2207 GCA_964509995.1 uncultured Eubacteriales bacterium
GCTGAGAGAACTGGTCATCCGGCACCGCCGGGCTATCTCTGACACCGAAAACCAGGATTTCAGCAGCAGCTACGAGCTTTTCAAGGCTCTGCTTGAACCAGGCCTGAACAATGGTCTTAAGAATGGTTTGAAAAAATTGCTGATCATTCCGGATGATATCCTGACCATCCTCCCCTTTGAAACCCTGATGCTTTCAGATCAGCCGGCTGACTGGCTGGTCAGGTATTACGTCATTAATTATGCTCCGTCTCTTTCTTCTCTTAAGGGGCTGGCCCATAACCAGAATAGAAAGAACCGCAAAAGACCGTCCTACAATCTCCTGGCGGTAGGCGACCCCTATTACGGCGAACTGGAAGAAAAATACGCTGAACTCTCCACCAAGACGATCTTCAAGGACCTCTATAGCCTGTCAGATATGAAGTTTTATCGTCTGCGTTATTCTGACGAAGAGGTTCGCCGGATTTCCGGCGAGATTACCAGATCCCGGGTTCTGACCAGGGAAAGAGCCTCCGAAGACCTGGTCAAAAGAGCCAATCTGTCTGATTACCGCATCCAGCATTTTGCCGCCCATGGTCTCATCGATGACCAGAAACCGGCCCGCTCGGCCATTGTCCTGACCCTTGACAACGACCCGGCCGAAGACGGTTTTCTGCAGATGCGGGAAATCCTCAACCTGAAACTTAATGCCGACCTTGTGGTGCTGTCCTCCTGCCAGACCGGGCTGGGTCAATTCATCCGGGGTGAGGGGGTAGAGGGACTCAGCCGGGCTTTCTTTTACGCTGGAGCCTCTTCCGTCCTGCTGAGCCTCTGGACGATTAATGACCAGGTAACAAGCCAGTTCATGGAAAGATATTATCTTCACCTGAAAAGCTCGCAGACCCAGGCCGAAGCCCTGAGGGCAGTAAAGCTGGAGATGGTTGATTCCGACGTCGTTTCCCACCCCTACTACTGGGCAGCCTTCATCCTCAACGGCTATGGAGACCTTAAAATATTTACCCCGCATTACAGAGCACCCCTGGTGATAGGATTGTCTGTGCTCGGGCTGACTCTGGGGGCCTTTATCTTCAGGAAGAAGCTATTCAACGCCAGAAAAGACCGCTGATTTCTCCGCTCAGACTTGTTAGTTTTTTTCTGAAGCGGTGAGAATTTTTCATTATTTTCAGCATCTATTATAATTGAGCTTTAAGCCCCAGAGGCCCGGATGCTTTCTCGGCAGAAAAAGGAACGGGAATTCCAGAAAATGCTGGAGGATTTTTCCATTTTCATCCGTTCCCAGGTGTTGAGATACAGGCTTGATAGGCTCGGCCTGGACGCCGACGACCTGACCCAGGAAATTCGATTGAAACTCTGGAAAATAATTGACAATGAGAAAAATATCCACAACCCAGCGTCTTACATAAAGAAGGTAGTGGAATCGGCAGTGATTGACCAGATCAGGAAAATAAGGAGAGAGGAAGAAGTGGTAATTTCAGAAAAGCAGAAACTTATTTCCGAACTCGAGCCCCGCTCAGTCCATTATCCCGATCCCCCCGGTTCCATAAGAGAATACATAATGAAAGCGGCCGATAGCCTGATGGAGTCAAGGAAGACGGTGGTCAAACTTTATCTCCTGAATATGAGCCTCTCTGAAATTTCGGCCTACCTGAATTATAGCCAGGCCAAGACCCGGAATTTACTCTACCGGGGCCTAGCCGACTTAAAAGCTATCCTCAAAGAAATGGGGTTCAGGCATGATAAAATTTGAAAAAAAACTCAAGAAATTCTACCAGACCCATCTTGAGTCGTCGAACCCTGTTTCCCGGGAGAACTGCCCCTCACCCGAAGACCTTGCTTTTTCTTTCGACCCGGATTGTCCTTCGGAAACAAAAGCCCGAATTATCAACCATGTCTTTGACTGCCCCGCCTGCCGGCGAGAATTTGAATTGCTCAGGGGAGCGCGACGGCTCATTAACGGGCTGGAGAAGAAAGTCAACCCTCAAAAACCCGGGGTTCTGAACCGAAAGATATCAATTTTTGGGCTGGCCTTGCCCTGGTGGAAAATGGCTTCAGCTCTGGCTGCAATCTTTATCATTTTATCTGTGGTTTATCTGGGGATAAATCACCTGGGTTCTATGAAAGAGGAGAGGAAAACTCTCGCCAGTGATCAGGTCATTCTTCATGAAGAGATAAGCTGGCCTCGGCCGGCGATGATCAGACTGGGCTGGAAG
>CAZDZU010000372.1:0-2205 GCA_964509995.1 uncultured Eubacteriales bacterium
ATTGCCAGCCAATCTTTCTGGCCCCGCTTCCAGGCTTTATATACCATTAAATAATTCCAGAAATCAACAGGAATCTTTACTGGAAGTAATTCCGGTGAGAATATGAACACACCCCGGCCTGAAAATATTTTGTTTCTATCTGTCCGGACTCCAGCCAGGGTTAAAGCCCGGAGTCAGCTACCAAGAACTAAAATTTTTTTCGGTGGGGCTGACCGCAGCCGGGTTAAAGGAAAAATCTCAAGTCAAAATGTGAGGAGACAGGGAGCCCTCTTTTGATTGACATTCAAAATTTATATTTCAGGCTAACGGAGATAACGGGCCCGATGAGCTCCCACTTGAAATCGGTTTCCAGCCCCTCGGAGTTGATGAAGGTCAGGTTCTGACCAACGGTGCTGGAATCGAGCGAATCGCTTTTAATTTTGAAAGCTTTCACTGTCCCGAAGGGCACCCTGATATCGCCGCTGAGGTAAAAGCGAGAGGAGACCGCCAGGTCGGCTCCGAGGTTAGCGTGAGGAAAGATGTCCTGGGCGGTGGCCACAATTTTCCGGCTGCCTTCAGAAACTTTGATCAGATTCTCCTGCCAGAGCCACCTTTCGGTAATCACCGCCCGGTTAAAGTAATAACCTGCTCCGCCACCCAGGTAAACACGGACCGCGGTGATGGGCAGGTTGATCCTGATGGTCAGCAGTACCGGTAGACTGTACAGCCCGACCTTCCCCTGCTGGGAAACATCAACTGCCACTTCTTGAACGGTCCCCGCCAGGCTCAGTTCACTCTGGACATTCTTAAAAATATACTCGGCTCCCAGAGCAACAAAAAATTGCGGCCCGGCCTTAAATTCCAGTTCTCCGCCAAACGAAAACGTTCCGGTAATTTCAGACAGATTCCGGCCGGTGCCGGACAACCCCATTTCGGCCAGGAATCCTGACAGCTGTTTCAGGCTGTCGTTGACCACCGGCACATATTCCTTATTAAAAGTGGTGGAAGAAGGAACGTAATAGCTACCCCGCAGCGAAAAAACCACCCGGGACTCAGCCCCGATGGCAGCAGTAGCAAGCACCAGACAAGCCACCAGCAATGTCTTTAACTTCTTCATCCTGGCCTCCACAATAAGGCTTTATTTCCCGAGTTTGTTCTTAATGGCCTCGGAAAGTTTTTTCAATTCCAGTTTCTGCTCCTGACTTCCCGTTTCGTTCCCTGTCGTCTCGGTAATTGGACCGAAGACCACCAGATTATTGTTTTCATTCTTTTCTTCTATTTCGTTGTCGACATCCAGGACCGCTATCAGATACTTGCCGACCGGGTTTTGATTCTGGCTGAGATACTGGACAAAAGCCAGAACCCGGGTAGAATCGGCGGCCAGATTGTAACTGAGACTCCTCGTTTCCAGGAGTGTCCCCAGGCTCTGACCGTCGGGTGATAGATAATAAGAAATTTTATAATTTCCCTTTAGTTCTCCGTCTCCGTCGTTGATCATCTTGAGGAAACCACTCAGGACAATGGTCCGGCCCATGAACCGGGAAACTTTCAGGCTGCTCCATTCTCCGGTCAGGTCGGACAGAGGATAGGGCCCGAAAACTGCCACCGCTGTTTTGTCGCCGTCCATTATGAAGCTTATGGTCTTGGTTGTTCCGGAAACATCGCCCTGCCAGCTATCAAAACCGGAGAATTCATCCGGAGTGGCCGTCAGCTTGACCACTGTCCCGGCCGGGTAGGTAGCCGAGCAGACCTCTCCGCAATCTATCTCTTCGTCCTCACTGGTCACCTTCCCGTTGCCCGGGCCCGATTTGAGCACAGTCAAGGTATAAGTATCCTCAGCCGGAACAAATTTGGCGGTGAGAGTTTTATCAGAGTCAATGGTTATGGTTATCGGATTATCCGGACCGGTCACATCCCCGCTCCAGCCTCCAAAAACCGAGCCGGTATCTGGAGTAGCAGTCAGGGTAACTTTGTATCCATCATCATACAATTCCGAGCAATCCAGACCGCAGTTTATCCCACCGTCCTTGCTGCTAACCACTCCGCTTCCTGTTCCAGTCCTGTTAACATTGAGCTGATAGCTGCCGACGGCGGCGAATTTAGCCACAAAAACATCCGTTCCGCTAATTTCCTTATCGTATGTTTCTTCTGTTACCGGAAAAGCCGAGGATTGAGTGTATCCGGTTAGGAAGACATTCCCGTCTGAATCCAGAGCCAGTCCGTAGG
>CAZDZU010000373.1:0-2199 GCA_964509995.1 uncultured Eubacteriales bacterium
GCTGCCTCCAGATACTACCCTTACCCTGGATACTATGTCTGTGCCTGAAAGAATTCCTTCCTTGACATATTCTTCCGGCTGGATTATATTTCTCGGAAATTTAGAAGAGCGGTTATGACCGGTCGGACTGTCAGTTCTTAAGGGACGGCAGCAAATTTAAGTGATGGCCGGCCGGCAGTAAGATAAAACAGGTTCTGCGGGCAGTTTAAGGATCAGGAGGGAAAGGTGCAGGCAATCGTTTGTATCAAACAGGTGCCGGATACCACAGAGGTCAAGATTGACCCGGAAAGAGGCACTCTGATCAGAGAAGGTGTCCCCAGCATCATCAATCCTTTCGATACCTATGCCATTGAAGAGGCATTACGCTGGAAGGAGAAGCTCGGGGGCAAAGTCACGGTCATCACCATGGGCCCGCCCCAGGCCCTGAACGCGCTCAAGGAGGCGGTGGCCATGGGAGCTGATGAAGCCATTCTGCTGAGCGACCCGGCCTTTGCCGGTGCTGATACCTGGGCCACGGCTTATACTCTGGCTGCGGCCATCAGAAAAATCGGCCACTTCGACCTGATTTTTTGCGGACGGCAGGCAATTGATGGCGATACCGGTCAGGTAGGCCCGGGCGTAGCTACCCAGCTTCAGATTAACCAGCTGACCTATGTCTGCAAGATTTCCAGCCTTGACCTGGCCCAGAAGAGGATAGAAGTAGAGCGACTGGTTGAAGAGGGCAAGGAGGTGGTTCAGTCAAGCCTGCCCTGTCTTATCACCGTGGTGAAGGATATCAACCAGCCACGCTATCCCACCATTCTGGGCATCCGGCGTTCGCAGAAAGTTCAGATTCCTATCTGGACTTCGAAAGATCTGGAGGTAGACCCGGCGCTGATAGGATTGAATGGTTCTCCGACCAGAGTGGTAAAAATAGAAACACCTCCCGCCCGGCAGGGGAAGTGCCAGATCATGCAGGCCGAATCGGTCGAGCAGCAGGCAGAATTGCTCGCCGAAAAGCTCCTGGCTGAAAAAATCATAGTCTGAGGTGTGACCATGGCTTTACTGGAAATAAAAAGAGACGCCTGTACGGGATGTGGATTATGCATCGACGCCTGTCCTTTCGGGGCCCTGTCTCTGGACGGCGAAAGAATCATAACGGTCAGCGAAGCTTGCACCGGCTGCGGGGCCTGTGTGCCGGTGTGTCCCACGGCAGCTTTGAGCCTGCCAGAAGTTGAGAAGAAAAGCGTCCCGGACCTTAATTCTTACCAGGGAGTCTGGGTCTGGGTGGAACAGAACAACGGGCGGGCTTCTTCCATTTCCTGGGAAATGATAGGAGAGGGTAAACGCCTGGCCGAAAAACGCCGGACGATGCTCACCGCCTGTGTGCTCGGTCACCAGGCTGAACACATAGCCCAGGAAGCGATCGCCTATGGCGCCGACCGGGTTTTCCTGGTTGACGACCCGACGCTGAAAGTTTACCGGACTGACCCCTATGCCCGCTGTCTGGTGGAACTGGTAAGAAAGTATAAACCGGAGATATTTCTTCTGGGCGCCAGCACCCGCGGCCG
Organism: uncultured Eubacteriales bacterium; assembly: GCA_964509995.1. GTDB lineage: Bacteria > Acidobacteriota > Aminicenantia > Aminicenantales > Saccharicenantaceae > Saccharicenans. The sequence goes on from CAZDZU010000373.1 coordinate 1,551, forward strand.
CGACCTGGCCGGAGCCGTGGCCACCTATCTTTATACCGGTTTGACGGCCGACTGCACCGGCCTGGAAATTGAAGAAGGTTCCAACCTCTTGCTCCAGATCAGACCGGCTTTCGGCGGCAACATCATGGCCACCATCAAGTGTGAAAATTACCGGCCGCAGATGGCCACGGTCAGACATCATGTTTTTGAGATGCCCGTTCCCGACCATAGCCATCAGGGTCAGATTGTCAGGGAGAAGCCGGTTATGCTGGAAGAACAGATAGCCACCCGTGTTCTGGACCTGATCGTCGAAAAGAATGAAATCAACATTGCCGACGCCAAAATAATCGTCTCGGGCGGGCGCGGGCTGAAAGGGCCGGAGGGCTTCACCCTCATCCATGAACTGGCCGAAGTTCTGGGGGGAGCGGTTGGCGCTTCCAGGGCGGCAGTCGATGCCGGCTGGATTTCCTATGCTCATCAGGTCGGTCAGACCGGGAGAACCGTCAGGCCAGACCTCTACGTCGCCTGCGGCATCAGCGGGGCTATCCAGCACCAGGCCGGCATGCGAACCAGCAAAATCATTGTGGCCATAAATAAGGACCCGGAGGCTCCGATTTTTCAGATTGCCGACTATGGCATCGTTGGCGACCTGTTCTCTGTAGTTCCCGCC
>CAZDZU010000374.1:0-2191 GCA_964509995.1 uncultured Eubacteriales bacterium
CCTTTCGACATATGAAGATTCATTCATATATTGCCGGGTGAACTTCGTCGTTAGATGGACTGATGGCTATACCTAAACCGGTCTGTCCGGTTCTGCGACCTTATATCAGAAATGAGCTGGAAAATAACCGGAGAGGAAAAGCTTTTACCGGGCCGGGTGGACGGTTCCGGTCAGACTGGGGGGAAATTATCGCCGGGCGGCCGAAAAATCCTAACTCTTTTCCAGCAGCTCCTCTATTTCCCTGACCCTGAGGGCCAGGCGTTTGGCGCTGACCGGGAAGGCGGTCCTGATTTCCGGGGCAAAGAGCGAAATCTTGAACTCTTCAATCATCCAGCGCAACTCAAAAAGCATTTTCTCTTTTTCCGGGTCCGGCTTTTTCCGGACCAGCCGGCCCAGACGCTCCAGCTCGACCAGGAAAGGTTCAATCTGGGCGGCCTTGGCCCGGTCCTTTTCGGCCGATAGCCTGGCTCTCTCTGCCCGCAGGCCCAGGGCCTGCACCATCTGCGGCAGGCGGGCCAGAAAATCCGAAGGATAGATGACCAGGAAATTCTCCGGCACCAGCCTGGCGAGTTCTTCCCTGAGCAGTTCAGGCAGGGTGGAGCTGATGCCGAGTTTTTTCCTGGCTTCTTCCATCTCCTGGATCAGCCCCCTCGTCTTCCGGTATTCCTCAAGCATTTCCAGGACAGCCGCAAAAACCCGGTGTCCGGTTTCGAAGAGCTGTTTCAGAGCTCTGTCTCTGATAAAAGTCTGAAGCTCTTCCCGGCTTCTGAAATTTTTCTGAAAAACTTCGGCTTTTATTCTCTGCAGAATCTGTTTTTTGACCGCCGCTTCTCCTCCGAAAAAAAGCGTTACCGGCCTCAGATGCTCGGGAAAAAGATAACTCCGGAGAATAAAATTCAGGTCCTTCTGGAATTGCCGGCTTAAAATTTCTTCCACCGCCCGGAGATGGGACTGCCGGGCTTCTTCCGCGCTCCTGAAGAGCCGGACTTCAAACTTTTCGCCGCTCAGGGAGAGTGCTGGATAGCCTTTCAGAAAATCGTCTATGGCCACTTCCTCGGGGATTTCCGGGATTGTCTCTTCCCAGTCGCCAAGGCCGCCCCTTTCCCATCTGGCCCGGGCCTGGCGCCAGCCGGGCGATTCTTCCTCCGCCGGTTTCCGGGCCTGGCTGCTCAGCATTTTCTTCAGGAAGTTGAGGTCGCGGCCGCTGAGCACTTCCTGGCCGGCTTCATTGACGATCGAAATTCTCATTTTCAGGTAACGCGGGATTTCCAGTTTTTCCCAGACCTCCCGGGTAAGTTCCAAATTGAAACGTTCCCTGAGCAGCGCGCTCAGGGCGGTGAAAAAGGAGACCGGAGCGGGCTTCAGTTCTTGGGCGATCTGTTCGGAGGTTTCGCCCAGCGGCAGCAGAAGCCGTCGATACTCCTTGGGCAGGGCTTTCAGACAGGCTTCCACCTTTTCCCGGAGCATTCCCGGAACGGGCCAGGTCAGGAGAGCTTCGGGAATATGGTCAATCAGCTTCCGGGGAACCACCACGGTCACGCCATCGTCGTCCTCACCCGGGGCGAAGCGGTATTTAAGCTGGTAAGTATGACCGAGAATCTTCAGGCTGTCAGGATACTTTTCGACCAGCTCTTTTTCCGGCCGGCTCAGGTAAAGATTTTCTTCCTGGAGCCTCAGGAAATCGTCACCGCCGGCGTTTTTTATCCTCTGCTCCAGTCCTTCCAGGCTGTAAATTCCCTGCAGGCGGCCGGAATAAAAATCAAAAAGATACTGTCCCGGAATGAGAATGTTGCGCTGGCGCAGCTTATCCTCCAGCTGGCGCACCCCGGCCACCAGCCGCTGGTTATGTTCCAGGAAGTGCAGTGGACGGTTAACCTGGCCTTTGACCAGCGCCTGGTCGACAAAGATTTCATGGGCCAGGACCGGGTCCTGGCGACCAAAAGGCACATCCCGTCCGCTGATTATTGACAGATTAAAAATTGTTACTCTTTCTTTAGCCCGGACCTGGCTGCGGTCTCTGTCCCAGTACGGGTCTTCATAGGTGTAACGGCAGAGATGTGGGGCCAGCTCTTCTACCCAGGCCGGGGAGATGCGGGCCACGGTCCGCAGATATAGCCGGTTGGTCTTGATGAGCTCGGCTGCCACCACCCAGGAAGGCGGTTTACGGAAAAGAGCCGAGCCCGGCCAGAGC
>CAZDZU010000375.1:0-2190 GCA_964509995.1 uncultured Eubacteriales bacterium
CTGTCCCGCTGAAAGAGCTCGTCGGGTTTGAGCGCTGTCAGGTCCAGGTCATCCAGATTCAGCCGCAGGACCTGGAACATATCAAACAGGAGTTTAGTGGAATTCCGGCCGAGCTTTTTATTGTCTCTGAAGAAAAAAGCCGGATCTTTATTTTGATCATAAACCACGAAACAGCCAGAGAGCAGGTCGACAGCGTTTTTTCGGAAATAAAAACCACCTACATCTCTCTGGGGAATTATCTCGGTCGGATAAGGGGAGAGGAAAAACTGTCTGACGTTCTGGCCGACCTCTCCCGGAAAAGAGAGGAGAAAAAGAAACTTGTAGACCAGCTGGAAAAAGACCTGATGGGGTTTGCCGTCCACCGACCGGCGCTAATGGCGGTTCACGACGTTCTGTTGAGCGAGAAAGAAAAACTGGAAGGAGCCAGCCGGGCCGGCCTGACCGAGAAAACCGGCTGCCTGCAGGGGTGGATTCCAGCCGCCGAAGAAGAAAATTTCAGGGCCGGGGTAACAAAATATTCCGAACGCATTCATCTAATCATAAGGGACGCCAGACCGGAAGAACTGGAAGAGGCACCGGTCATTCTGGAAAATCCGGAAATCGTCAGACCGTTTGAAATCATCACCGGTCTATATGGCCTGCCCCGGCCGCGGTCCATAGAACCGACGATTTTCCTGGCCCCGTTTTTCTTCGTTTTTGTGGGGCTGTGTGTCAGTGAAGCCGGGTATGGACTGGTAATGGCCCTGCTGAGCCTTCTTTACCTTAAGCTGGCCAGACCAAAGGGTGAGACCGAACTCTTCCTGCGGCTTCTATTTTATCTCGGATTATCGAATATCGTTCTGGGAACGCTGGTCGGGGGCTGGTTCGGTTTTCCGGTAAAATCACTGCTGCTGATCGACCCCCTCAAAGACCCGATTCCCTTTATGATTCTCTCCCTGGTTCTCGGCTTCATCCAGGTGATGCTTTCGACTTTCCTGAGCCTGGTGAGGGAATACAGGGAGGGAAATAAAATTGGGGCGATTGCGGTTAAGGGTGGCTGGCTGCTGCTTCTGCCCTCACTGGTCGGTTATCTGATTCTAAAAAAACCGGTCTTCGGGATTCTGGCTTTGACTGGCGCGGCCGGGATCGTATTTTTTTCTTCAAAATCGAAGAATCCGCTGGCCAGGTTTTTCAGCGGACTCTACGCTCTCTATGGAATTTCCGGTTACCTGGCCGACACGCTGTCCTATTCGCGTATTCTGGCCCTGGGGCTTTCCACCGGGGTGATTGCCATGGTCGTCAACAACCTTTTCCAGATCGCCTGGAAGATTCCCTACGTCGGCTGGCTGGCGGCCATCATCATCTTCATCGGCGGTCATCTTTTCAACCTGGGAATCGGTTTTCTGGGGGCCTTCGTCCATTCGATGAGATTGCAGTTCGTCGAATTCTTCACCCGCTTCTACCAGGCTGGCGGGAAACCCTTTAAGCCCTTCAAGCTGGAAAGCAAATACGTTGAGTTTATAAGATGATAGATCTGACATCTGGCATTAAACAGGAGGAATGAAATGACCTTAGGTTTAACACTGGCAATTCTCGGAGCAGCGCTGGCAGTGTTTCTGGCCGGTATCGGTTCGGCGATCGGTGTCGGTCTGGCCGGTCAGGCGGCCTCCGGTGTTATGAGCGAGGATCCCTCAAAGTTCGGGTCCATGCTTCTGCTGTCTGCTCTTCCCGGCACCCAGGGTATTTACGGCTTCCTGAGCGGCTTTCTGGTTATCCTGAAGCTCGGACTGATCGGCGGCACTCCGGCCTCACCCACGGTTCAGCAGGGCTTGCAGATTATGTTTGCCTGTTTCCCCGTTGCCTTTGCCGGATTGATCTCGGCCATCCATCAGGGTAAAGTCTGCGCTGCCGGAGTCTACATGGTCGCCAAACAGCCGAAGGAGATGACCAAGCCCATGGTTCTGGCTGCGCTGGTTGAAACTTATGCCGTGCTTGGTCTTCTGGCTACCGTTCTGCTCCTTAACGGAATAAAGATTTAATTACCGCTGGAAAAAGAGATGAGTCTGGAAAAAATTCTGGAGAAAATCGAGCTGGATGCCCGGCAGGAAGCAGAAAAAATCCTGGCTGAAGCCAGGGAGAAGGCCGGACAGCTGAAAAATGAGGCTGAACAGAAAGCCCGCGAACAGGCAGAAGCCATTCTCCGTCAGGCTG
>CAZDZU010000376.1:0-2181 GCA_964509995.1 uncultured Eubacteriales bacterium
CAAGAAAAGGATTAAAAAACTGGAAGAGAAGCTTTCCTTTTTTGAAGCGCGGGAAATGCTGGCTCAGAGTTCGGCGGGAATAATTTCCGGACTCTTTCTCGATAAGTCTCCTGAAGAGATTAAATTTCTGGCCCTGAATCTGGTGCACCAGGCGGAAGTCCTGGTGGTCCTGGCCGCCTACCGGAACGAACATTTTCATCTGGTGGCGGCGGCCTCTGACAGTCTCAAGGTTGATGTCAGGGAGGTCATTCCGCTTCTGCAGACGGAATTACAGCTTAAAGGCGGGGGCAGTCAAACCCTGGTCGAGCTGGTCAGCCCTGAAAAAGAAAAAGCTGAAAGAGCTGTGGGACTGGCAGTCGAGTTTTTGAAAAGAAAAAAGAATCTGACCTGAACCTATTCGTATCTGAGACAGACGATCGGATCCATCCTGGCTGCCTTCTGAGCGGGGAAAATTCCGAAAAACAAGCCGACGACCATTGATACCGAAAGCCCCAGGAAGACCGACCACCAGGTGACGGCGGCCGGAAGCGGTGTGGCTGAGCTAATGATCAGGGCTATGCCAAAGCCGGCCAGAATTCCGATCACTCCGCCGAGACCGGTCAGGGTCATAGATTCCAGCAGGAACTGCTTGACGATGTCGCCGGCCCGGGCCCCGATGGCTTTTCTGATGCCGATTTCTCTGGTTCTTTCTTTGACCGCCACCAGCATGATGTTCATCACTCCGATCCCGCCCACCAGCAGACCGATAGAAGAGATAACAATCATCACAATGAAGGCGGCTCCGGTTATCTGGTTGTAAAGCGACAGAAGGGTTTCCTGGGTGTAGATGGAAAAATCATTGGGTTTATTGGGGGGAACTTTTCTCCGGACCCTGAGCAGGTTGGTAACCTGCTCCATAGTCTCTTCTACCAGCGAGGGATCTTTCGGGGTCAGGGTTAGCTGGAGGGAACTCATATTATACGGGAAGTATTTCATCAGGCTGGTATAGGGAATGACGACGATATTGTCCTGGCTCTGTCCGAACATCTGGCCCCGCTTGCTGAGCACTCCGATGACGGTAAAGCTTTCTCCTCCTATTCTGATGTCTTTGCCCACAGGATGGGCATGGGGGAAAAGGGCTTCCGCCACTTCTGAACCCAGCAGGCAGACCCTGGATTTATGTCTTATTTCGGCTTCGGTAAATCCACGCCCTTCCCGGGGGAGGTAGATGGCGTAGACCTTAAAGAAGTTTTCATCCGTTCCAAAGAGAATGGCGTTTTCGCTCTTCAGGTTCTGGTATTTTATCTCCGGCAGCTTGAAAAAATCCGGGGATAGCCATATGGTCAGACCTCCGACCAGAGAGCATTCATTCCGGACGGCTTCGGCATCCTCAATTGTTAGATCTTTCCGCTGCCTTTCATCTTCAGACAAATTGCCCATTCTGACCGGCTCGAATTTTTCCACGATGATCAGACTGCTGCCGACCTGTTCTATCTGGCCGGCAATGCTTTTGTTCAGCCCCTGAATCACTGAAACCATGGCGATGACCGTCATTACCCCGATGACTATTCCCAGGGTGGTGAGAAAAGAGCGCATTTTGTGAGCCCTGATGGATTCCAGGGCCATGCCAAAGATTTCCTGAAAAAGTCCGGTCCTGGCCTTCATTGTTCCGACCTCAGGGCTTCCACTGGATTCAGTCTGGCGGCCCGGTTGGCGGGATAGATACCAAAGAACAGACCGACCAGGGTTGACATCATGATAGCCACGAGGATTGAGACCGGGTCGACCTTTGATGGCAGAGAGGTGGCAGCGGTGACGATGGTGGCAATGAGGTAGCCCAGCAGAATGCCGATGAGGCCGCCCACGCCGGAGATGATGGCCGATTCTATCAGGAACTGGATCAGAACGTCCCGGCGCCTGGCGCCCACAGCCATCCTGATGCCGATTTCCTTGGTTCTTTCTGTTACCGAGACCAGCATGATATTCATGATGACAATGCCCCCGACCAGCAGAGCAATGGCCGAGATGGCAATCATGGCAAAATAAATTCCGGAGGTGACCGATTTATAGAACTGAATAAAAGTGTCGGAAGTCACGAAGGCGAAATCATCAGGCTGGCCATAGGTCCTTTTCCGGGCCGACCTCAGGATGGTCCGGACCTCTTCCATGGCCCGTTCCATGGCTTCCTGGGATGAGGTGTGA
>CAZDZU010000377.1:0-2178 GCA_964509995.1 uncultured Eubacteriales bacterium
GATTAAGGAAAGTCTGAAGAGTTTTTTTAAAGAATTCAAGTATGACTTTACCGAAAAACCATTCCAGGCGACCGAACTCGCCCGGGAAGCCCTTAAGGAAGGAACCGAGCTGCTGATTGGAGTCGGCGGTGACGGAACCGTCAACGAAATTGCCAATGGTTTTTTTGACGACCGGAAAGCCATCAACCCGGAGGCCACCCTGGGGATTGTGCCCTCAGGCACCGGTTGCGACCTGACCCGGAGCCTGAACATTCCGCGCAACCTGAGAAACGCCGTAAAATTTATCTCCGAAGCACCCGAGCAGACAATCGACGTCGGCCGGGTCAGCTTTACCGGACCTGGAGGACAGGTGGACAGCCGTTACTTCCTTAATATCGCCGATTTCGGTCTGGGCGGAGAAGTGGTTAAAAGGGTAAACGAGGAAAGGCTGAAGAGAAAGGCCTCTTCTTACCTTCGCTGTCTGATAGAAACCATGATTTCTTTCAAGGGGCACGAAGTCAAAATCTCGGTCGATGACCGGGAAGAGACCTCCGGTCGGTACCTGATCGGAGCCATCGCCAACGGCCAGGTTTTTGGCAAGGGTATGAAAGTAGCACCCAGAGCCCGTCTGGACGACAGCCTGTTTGACATCATTTTGGTCAAGAGCCTGAGCTTCCTGGAATTCTGTCTGCACGGCTGGAAACTAATCAACGGCAGCCATCTTAATTATCGCAAGGTATCGATGAGGCGCGGCCGCCGGGTGCTGGTCACCCCGCTTCATCCGGAACCGGTTCTGATCGAGCTGGACGGAGAACAGGTGGGAAGCCTGCCGGCCGCCTTTGAAATAATTCCGGGCAGTCTTCAGGTCAAAGGATTCATGAAAAAAAGGTGAGCTTCTCCGGAGCTCACTTTCTCGGCAGGTAATAAGGGTTATTGGTCACGCACAGCCGCCCGTTTTCATCATAATAGCGATAAATGATGGTCCTGGTCTTGATGTATCGGTTTTTGTACTCTACTTTTTTCAGATAGGTTCTGGTTTCAGGATAGGGCGGAACTCCATTGTGTTTTTCCACCGCTCCCTGCCCGGCATTATAGGCAGAAAGAACCAGGTTCCGGTCGCCCTTGTATTGTTTGATAAGGTCCTTCAGGTATTTTATGCCGCCTTCTATGTTCTGTTCCGGGTCCAGAATATTCAGGACTCCGTATTTCATGGCTGTCTCCGGCATTAATTGCATAAGACCCAGAGCGCCTTTGGCTGAAACCGCAAACTGGTCATAGTTGGACTCAGCCTTGATCACCGCATGGACCAGGTCGGCCGGAACGCCGTGGCGGGCAGCCAGCTTCTGAATTATGGGGTCGTACCTGGCCTTCAGCTCATCCTGCCGGGAAGCAAACAGGCAGAGCGTGCAGGACAGTATAATAAGGCCAAGGGTTTCCAGAGCGCGGATAATCCTTCTTCCCATGCTGGCTATATCTTAAGAATATTCTGAACTTTTGGCAATCCCCCTTCGGGGTGATTTTAAAGCACCTTCTCCAGCAGGTCAAGACTCTTTTCCAGCGCCCGGTCTATGTTTTCAGGTCTGGTCCCTCCGGCCTGAGCAAAATCTGGCCTTCCTCCCCCGCCTCCGCCAATAATTCCGGCAATTTCTTTAATCAACTTGTTGGCCTGAACCCTGGGAGTAAGATCCGGAGTTATGGCTACAACCAGGAACGCCCGTCCCTTGCTGGCCGATGTCAGAACAATGACCCCGGAACCGATCTTCTGCTTGAGCCCATCGGCATATTGCCGGAGAGCTTCAATGTCTATTTCCTCGAATTTCTGGGTTACCAGCTTTATTCCCTTCACTTCTCTGACCGCCATTTCCGGCGACTGACCGGCCTGCTGAACCAGCCTTTGCTTGAGCTTTCTAATTTCTTCTTCTCTTTCTTCAATCGTCTGCAGCATTTTTTCAGTCCTGGTAAGCAGTTCTTTCCGACTGACCTTTAACAGCCTTTCCAGTTGCTGCAACTGCTTTTCCAGCGCCTGGAGGTAGTTGAAAGCTTCCTCTCCGGTCAGGGCTTCTATCCGGCGCAAACCGGCGGCCACGCTGGATTCAGAGATGATTTTGAAAAAACCTATCTCCCCGCTCTGACGGACATGGATTCCACCGCAGAGTTCCTTGCTGAAATCACCCACGGTCACCAGTCTGACACTCTCTC